>JAERMN010000633.1 GCA_016844625.1 Deltaproteobacteria bacterium | reverse complement strand
AACGCTTCCTTGGCAAATCTCTCGATTTGCTCTTGGCGCTCAGGATAGTGCGGGATCATGAACTGAAGGCCGATGTGGGTGACGCCGACGGCGATGAACTGCTTCAGTCTCTCGGTGACCTGGTGAACACTTCCCTTGAGATAGTCTGTAATCTGCGGGCCATCAGTTGGCGTTAGCTCGACGGGTAAACAACAGGCCAGTTTGATTTCGTCCGGGTTGCGACCGGCTTTCTTGGCCTCTGCGCGGACGTTTTCGAATCCAGCCGCTAGCGCTTCTGGTGTAACTCTGACGAAGTAGGGAAACCATGCGTCGCCGTACTGGCCGGCGCGGCGTTGGGCGTATTTGCCTTCGCCACCGACCCAGATGGGCACGCGCGGTTGTCGATGGGGCTTGGGCAGAAAGGCGATGTCACTCACATTGTAATACTGGCCATGAAACGTGATGTGTTCTTCGCTCCAGAGTTGTTGCAGCAGCGTGAGCTGCTCGTCGGAAACTTTGCCGCGCTCTTTGAACGGCGCGTTCATGGCGGCGAACTCCTCTTCCATCCAACCGACACCGACGCCCAAGATCAAACGACCGGTCGATAGCTGATCGATGGTCGTGGCGATCTTGGCCCAATGGAGAGGATGGCGATAGGGCAGCACCATGACGCTCATGCCCAGTTCGATTTTCTCCGTGCAACCGGCCAAAAATGCCAGACAAGTAAGCGTGTCGAAAAACGGCCGGTCGGGCGGGACAATGAACGTCGCTTCCTTGCTATAAGGATACGTCGTCGCGATCTTCCACGGCATCACCAGCCGGTCGGCGGCCCAAACCGAATCGTAGCCAAGCATCTCGGCTTGTTGCGCCGCTTGCATCAAAGTCTTCCGGCTCGCAGCTCTACCCGACACCGGGAGAAACACACCGAACTTCATGATCAGCCTCCGTGGAAATCTTTCTTGACACTGGTTGGCGTGAAAGCTAGTTTCCGTTTCGCTAGCGCAAGCTCTGTTTCGAATAACATAAAGGATTGGAAATGGCCATTTGCTATCGACTCGTGATTTTTGCCTTCGCCGTGCTGAGGTCGTCAATACAGGCCGGCTCGGTGGATGCAGCAATGCTGTCGATCCCGAGTAATTTCACGGTGAACGAGAACGGCTATCGTGAGTTGGTTTCGTTCATCGACCAAGAATGGGTCGAGTTGCAAGGCAGCGTGGTTTCGACTGAGCAAGTGCTGGCGACGGAACCGGGACTCGTGGAATAATTTATCCGAGCGGCACTCAAAGAGCCGCCGCGGCTGGAACGGATCTTCGATCAGTCGGTGACGCTCGAGGTGCGCCAGGAGTTACAGGCGAGAGGGTGGAGACCGTAGCAGAATTGACTGCCGCCTTTGGATCGATTATGAGGATTTAAGTTTTGTAACGAAGTCAGCGACGAACTGGAGAGGAAGATAAAATGGAAACCGCAGCGGTCGACGCGGTGGTCGACGGATTGAAGAAGTCGGGTGTGGATTTTATTTCGCTCATGCCCGACTCGGATTTTTCCGATTTACAAGAACGGGTCGCCAACGATCCGCATTTCACTTACGTGCCTGTCAGTAACGAGGCGATCGGCGTTGGCGTTTGCGCCGGGGCGTGGCTCAGCGGCAAACGGCCGGCGCATGGCTTGGAGTCTGCCCATGCTGCTGCTGATTCCCTATCGAGGCGATATCGGTGACGCGTTTTGGCTCATGGGACCCTACAAAGATACCACCGAGCCGCTGCTGAAAGTTCTCAACGCGCCGTACAGCGTGATTTCCAAGAATGAAGAAATTTCCAAGGCGATTGTCGACGCCCAAGGCTCGACCATCAGTTGGCAGCGGCCGGTTGCCGTGCTGCTCACCGGAGAAACGATTAAATGAAACGCTTTGACTGTCTCAAATCGCTGGCGCCGTTACTGGATCCGAAAACAATCGTGGTGACGAACATAGGCCCGATCTCGCGTGAGTGGAACGCCCTAAGACCGAGCGACGCAAACCTGTTGCAAGTTAATCTGGGTCTATGCGCCGCGGTCGGACTAGGAGTGGCGGTTTCGCTGCCGCACCGCCAAGTAGTGATGCTCGACGGCGACGGCAACTTGTTGCTGAACCTGGCGAGCCTGGCCGACCTGGCGAATCAGAACCTAAAAAATGTCGTGCATATCGTGCTCGACAACGAAGCGTACGAAGGCGGCGGAGGTTTGAAGTCAGCGACAGCGGGGAAGGCTGACCTGGCCGCCATCGCCCGCGGCGCGGGGATTGCGAACGCGAGCGTCGTTACCACTGTAGGTGAATTCGCAGCCGCGGCGCGCCACGGGATCGCCAATCCCGGCCATCATTTCATCGTCGCGAAGGTTGAAAAAGGCAGCGTCGCCAAGCTGCCGACTCTCACGATCGATGGTAAAGAGGGCAAATACCGTTTCGCCCGCTATATCGAGAGCAGCGAAGGAATAGAGATTTTGCGACCCAGGTATACGCATATCTAACCATAAGTCTGTTCAAAACGATTTAAGCCGTACGGATACCGCGAAAGTTGAATAAGTCATTAAAGAACATGCGCCGGCAGTATGGCGCCACCGTGTAATGACTTTCGGAGGGGTTATGATCAAAGGCGCGACCACGATTATCATCATGGCCATTTTGCTGAGCGGGCCCGTTGCGGAATCCAGCGCCGCTGCGGCACGAGTGGGCGTTCCCAGTCCGTCGGCGAGTTATTTCCCGCTCATCGTCGCTTCGAGAAAAGGGTTCTTTATCCAGGAAGGTATCCAGACAGAGTTCATAATGATGCGCCCGTCGATCGTTCCGGCGGCGCTGAGCAATGGTGAAATTCAATACACCACGGCTACAGGAACCGCAGCCGGCGCCATTCTACGCGGTTTTCCATTCAAGATCGTTGCCTATTTTTCGACCCGGCTGATGGATTCGTTTGTGGTGAAGCCGCAGATTAGATCGGTGGCGGATTTGCGCGGTAAAATTATCGGCGTGGACGCTCCCGGCGCAAGCACGTACGTGCTCACGACATTGGTTCTCAGAAAATATCAGGTGGACCCGGAAAAAGACACGAAAGTTTTAGCGGTGGGGGATGAAGATGTGAGACTGCAACATCTCAAACAGGGTCAGATCGACGCGGCGATGCTCGGCCCGCAAGGAGTCGTGCTAGCGCGGCGAGCCGGTTTCAAAAATCTTCTGGATGTTGCGGATGAGCTCGACTTGCCTTTCGTGGGCATGGCAACCGCAACCCAAGCGATCGAGCGCCAACGCGGTGACCTGAAGAAATTTTTGACGGCAACCGTTCGCGGCATTCGCTACTCCAATGAATCTCGCAACCGTAGTGAGATGATTGCGCTTCTGTCCAGTTGGCTGCGTTTGGATCAGGAGACCGCGGAACATACGTACAACGTTTTCATCAAGGGCGTTTCGAAGGACGGAACTCTGGGCCGGGCTGGCATGGAGGCGCTGGTGAACGAACGCAAACGGCAGGTTAAATTCACTGGAGAGGTACCGTTAGACCGTATCTTTGATTTTAGCATCGTCGACGAGATTAACCGCGAGCTGGGGAAATGATCTAGAACGCTTCTTCAGAGTCCCGGATCAGAGATCTCATTAATAATGCTGGCTCCGTCTACACAGATTCCCTGCTACGCGAAATTCTCAAGAAGCATGGCTTGGACGGCGGGCGGGATGTGGTCGTTCTTCCCGTCGGCTCAGGCACAGGCCGCTTCTTCGCGTTGCAAGCGGGTTCCGTCGACGCCGCGATGCTGTCCGTGCCGGCGAATCTGTTGGCGCAGGATGGCGGCTTCCGCGAGTTGGTTTCGTTTCTCAATGAAGAGTGAATCGAGCTGCAAGGGACGGTCAACGTCACGGACCAACTGATGGCATCCGATCCGGCTTTAGTAGAAAAGTTTCTCCGAGCCACGCTCAAAGGCTTCATCCACTTCCGCGACTTGCGTGCACAAACAATCGTGAACCTCGCGCGCTTTCTCAGAACCAAAGAAGACGCCGCCGCCAAGATCTATGATTTAATGCAGTCCAGCTTGACTCAAGATGGGGTCGTCAACGAAGAATTCCAGCGTAAGTCCCTCGAACATGTCGTCGACCGCGCCGGATTCAAAGCCGCG
>JAERMN010000150.1 GCA_016844625.1 Deltaproteobacteria bacterium | reverse complement strand
AACGCTTTGCGTGCGGCCTTCATCCCCGCCGGTACCCACTGAATCGTGCTCACGCCGGTGGACGCGGCTTCTTCTATCGAATCTTTGCTGCGCGTCGGCATCCACAGCGGCGGGTGGGGCTTTTGCACCAGCGGGATCGACGCATCAATATTCTTGCATTTAAAATATTTGCCTTCGAAGCTGAACGTCTCATGGGTCCAGATGCCTCAGCGCTTCGAGCGTCATCTCGCGTTTCTGATCCCAAGGAATATTGTAGGCGGCGAAGGAAAACGGGCCGATGCCGGCGCCGATGCCGCATTCCAAGCGCCCCTCGGTGAGATTGTCGAGCAGCGCCACTTCTTCGGCGACGCGCACCGGATTCCACAGAGGCAAGACATAGACGAGCGGGCCCAAACGGATTTGTTTGGTGCGCTGCGACGCGGCGCCGAGAAAACTGCCGGGGCTGGGGCATTCGGAAAATCCCATATCGAAGTGGTGCTCGGCGACAAAGTAAAAATCCATGCCGGCCTGATCGGCGAACTCCAAAACCTCGAGATGATTCTTATACAAGTCGACATAGGTGCGCGCCGGGTTGTCGTGCTTTTGCATGTGGTCGAAGAGTCCGAGTTGCATACGGTTATCCCTATTTTAAGCTATGCAGTTTCGTTGAAAGAAAGAAAATCCCCCTTGATCCCCCTTTTTCAAAGGGGGACTAAAGATGCAATCAGGAGTTAAAGGAGATTACGGGACACCTGACGGTTTCGTTCCTCCCTTTTGTAAAGGGAGGTTAGGAGGGATTTTTGGGCTTTGATTCATTATCATCTCAGGCCCTCATACAGCGCGCGAAAAATTACTTCTACGACAGACTCCAGCTCCAATAGAACTTGCCGGTCGTCAAAGCGTAATACTTTAAGCCCGATCTCCTCGAGATACTTGCTGCGTTGTGTATCATATCGCAGTTGCGCGCCATTTAAATGATGCCCACCATCCACTTCTATCACCAGCCGCGCTGTCGGTGCATAGAAATCGACAATGTAGTTGCCGATGGGTTTTTGCCGGTAGAATTGTATGTCGAGGAATTGTTTTCCTCTCAAGCGACGCCATAGTCGTTGTTCGGCGTCGGTAAGATTGGTTCGTAGCGTACGCGCTCTCGTTTTCAGTTTTGGATTGTACTTGAGCATTCAAGAAAATCCCCCTTGATCCCCCTTTTTCAAAGGGGGGAATCCGCTAAAGAAGGGCAGCGGTGAGTCTTACGTTATGATCCCTATTTAGCAGTTTCCTTTTGGATTTCTTGGAGCAATGATTTGTCGTACATTTTTTCCAGGGCGAGTGTTTTCGCTTCGGCTGCGGTTTCGGCACGGTCCTCTAACCTAAACCCGAGGCCGGCGACTGAGTAAACGATGTCAATGTCTCCGCCAAGCAGCGCCTGCACCGACTTGGTGCTCGAACCGATGTAGAGCAAATCCATATCGGCGCCGTATTTCTGATACAGGCCGGAATCTTTGCCGACCCAAAGAATCGTAAATGTGCTAGCGAAGGCGGTGTAGGCAACTCGGAGTTTTTTTGACTGGGCGTGGACACCGCGCGTCATCGTAAAGACGCAAAGCAATGCGAAACAAATGACGAGCGATCGCGGTTTGGCGCTGGTTCTCATCACGGCACCTCTCGGCCAGGCGAACGAGTTCGATAGATCATGATCGCGACCCGTCTGTCAAGAAAGTATCGAGGCAGAAATTGCGGAAGCTGCGCCATCATGTCTCTGGTCAATGCACTTTGGCTTTTGAGTCTTACGTGATAGGACAAAACCAATTCAATGCTTCGACGATAGGATCATCACCGCTCGAACTCAGAAAGTGTTACAAGGAGCTAGGCAATGGCAGGGCTAACGCCGGAATCGTTAAATTCATTGCGTGTCGACTTAGTCGGCAGCTTATTGCGGCCGCAACAACTTAAACAGGCGTTCGCGAACTACGGCGACGGAAAAGCGAGCGAAGCGGATTTAAAGAGCGCGCAAGACGAAGCGATTCGCGACGTCGTCGCTAAACAGGTCGCGCATAATTTACCGGTCGTTGTCGACGGCGAGTTTCGCCGGACCAGTTTCATGGAAAGTTTCGCCGTGGTTGCTGGCGTGGAAGAGTGGCAAGCAGGCGCGCGAACTTATCATGAAATGTTGGCGCGGAAAGATGATGGCAAAGAAAGCACGCACAAAGGCCAAGATCCGATCCTGCTCAATCGCAAGCGCGTCACTGCGCGGCTAAGACTGACTCGCAACACGTTAGTTGACGACTTTCGTTTCTCGCAACGCCTGACCGACCGGCCGGTGAAAATAACTTTGATCGGGCCGGACCGGATTCAGCAATGTTATGATGCCGACGCGTCACGATCCGTCTATCCAAATACGGATGAATTTCTGCGCGATGTGGTTGCCGTCGAACGGCAGATGCTCACGGAGCTGGCGCAAGCGGGTTGCCGCTACGTCGGCATCGACGGCCCGGGGTATACGGCGTACGTCGACGCCGATTCGCTGGCCGCGATGCTTGGACGCGGCGAAGATCCGATGGCGACCATGGAGCGGTCGATTCGCGCTGACAATGAAGTGATTAGCGATTTTCCCGACATGACCTTCGGCATTCATATCTGCCGCGGCAACCGGCAAAGCATGTGGCATCGCGAAGGCAAATACGACGCCATCGCGGAAAGGTTATTCAACGGTCTCAAGCATCAGCGCTTGCTGCTGGAGTACGACACCGAACGCGCCGGCGGCTTTGAGCCGCTGCGCTTTGTACCCAAAGGAAAAATCGCCGTCCTGGGATTGATCACGACCAAGGTTGGACGGGTGGAGAGCGTCGATGAACTGCGCCGGCGCATCGATGACGCGGCGCGCTTCTTGCCGCTGGAACAGTTGGCGTTAAGCCCGCAGTGCGGTTTCGCTTCAAGCATTCGCGGCAATCTGCTCAGCGAAGACGAGCAGTTTCGCAAGCTCGACGTGATGCTGGAGACGGCGGCGAAAGTTTGGGGGTAAAAGAGCAGGATACAGGCGAAGGGATGAAGGTTTAGAATTCCGATCTCGCCTTCATCCCTTCGTCGATTTTCGCAAAGTGGCTAGCGCTTAATGTTGCCACGGTCCTCCGGCTCGCGCATCGACCACATGGTGCGTTGGCGCGCGCAAAAGCGGCGGTCGGCATCGATCTGCTGGCGTGAGCCATCGAGGTCGACCTGGACGTTGAAACAAAGTTCTCGTCCGCGGAAGCGGAAGTTTTCGGCGGCGGGAACTTCGATTTCGTTCACGCCAGGGCGCATGTTGTAATTGCGCGCGCGGCCGACGATGTTATTGCCTTCCCGGATTAAGACATCGGTTTCGCAATCGCGCTGGCCGGCGAAATTGATGCGCACCTTCCAGGCGCGAATGCGCTGGCCTTCGATGATCGGGTCGGGTGACATGTCGAGATCTTGAATATTCAAACGTTCGCCGCGCCGGCAGCTACCGCCGCGTCCGCGGTCTGCCGCCGTTGCCTCGGGAACCATGTTCATCATCAGAATGCTTAGGAAACCAGCTAATAACGCTGCTTTGATCCAAGCCATAATGGGCCTCCTTTGTTGTTGTCGATAGTTTAGACGATTCGGTCTGGAGTTTGCTAGAATATTTTCTGAGAAACAATCGGCGAAGGCGGGCTAGTTTCCCAAGCTTTCCATCAAACGGCCATAGCCTTTCACGTTTTCCTTGATGTCGATCAGTTTCATGGCGTACCAGATGCAGGCCAGGCTGCTGGTAATCACCGGCTTGCCGATTTCTTCTTCGAGCAACGCTACGTCGGTGATCGTCGGCCAACGCGGGCAGGGAATGAAGATGCCGTCGGCGTCGCGCCCTTTGGCGTAGAGCCGCTTGGCGATTTTATACGACGCGTGCACCGGCAGGTCGGTGAGCTGGGAGTTTTTTCGCACGCCGTAGCCGGCGATCTGCAAAACTTCGAAGCCACACTGTTCCAGATGACGCTTGAGCCGCTGGTTAATCTCATCTTCATAGGGCGTGCCGACGACCAGCTTTTGGCATTTCATCGCTTTAAGCGCTTCGACTTCAGCCGTCAGCCCCGCGGCGATCGGGACGCCGAATTTGTCGGATAATTGTTTGCCGAGCTCGCGGTCGGCGCCGAACGGCAAGCGGGTGAAAAGCGGCGAGCCGCTAAAGATAATCGAGTCGCAATTGTTCTCGACTAAATCTTGCACCGCTTCTTCGATGCGGTTCAACTGCTTCTCGAAGTCGTCGTCGACCAACTGGCGCACGGTGCCGGTGGTGTTGAGCATCATGAAGCCTTCGGGAAACATTTTGTAAAACTCGTAAACCAAAGTGTCGCCGCGCGACGGGGCGACGTGGCCGATGCGAGCGCGCCAACCGTACATAATGATTACCTCCGGGTAAGAAAGATGTTCAAGCCACTAAAGTCGCTCCAGCCGTGCAAGTCGCTCAATCCGTGTGAATGACTAAAAATTTCAGATTCCAAATTATGATAGCCAGCCGTATAGCTTCGCCGGATTGTCGGCGAGAATCGCGTTGCGGGTTTTTTCTTCCGGGACGGCGGTGAGCAGGAAATCGAGCAGGTCGCCGTCATCGGGGATCGGCACGCTCACGCCGCCGTGGGGCCAGTTGCTGCCCCAGACGATATTATCGGAGCGATTAGAAACGATCGCTTGAACGACGCTGATCATGTCGCGGTAATCGGGCGGCCCGGCTTCGGATAGCTGGTAAAAGCTGTAGAGGTTTATCCAGGCGCGCTCTTCGTTTTTGAGTATCGCCAGCAGCTCTTTCAATTTTGGATCGTTGCTCGTCATGTGCGGTTCGGCGTGAGCGACATGGTCGAAGAGATATGGCACTTTGAGCGAATTCAAGAACGGCACGGCGGCGATCACTTCGGCCAGCGATTGCGGCATGAACTCGATGTGCCAGTCGAAGCCGGCGCTGCGCGCGACCATGCGCTCGGTGTCGGCGTACGTGAAGCCACCCCGGCCCTCGGCTTTGATGCGAAAGCCGGTGCAGCCGCCTTCCTTGAGTTGGCGCAACTCGGCATCGCCGATGGCCGGGTCGAGCAGCGCGACGCCTTTGAATTTTCCCTCCATGCGCGCAATCGCGTCGAGGGAGATGCGGTTGTTCGTGCCGTTGCCGCTGCCGGTGACGATAACGGCGCGCTCCAAGCCGAGCTTACGATGGACATTGAGGTAGTCGTCGAGGGTCGAGCGCGGGTCGGGATCGTAGCCGCGCTCTTCGACCAACGGGTAACGATCGAACGGGCCGTAGATATGCAGATGGGTATCGCAAGCGCCGGGCGGCAGTGCGAAGCGCGGCGCGCGAGTATTTGGATTGTGCGGTTTAACCGGTCGTTTTTCCATGCGGCTAATCAATCTAATTCGCGAGCGGGGTTTGAACCCCGCTCGCGACCAAAGGGGATGCTCGCCCCCTTTAGAAACTCCATTTAATTGTTCCCGCCTCAAGAGGCGGGGTCAACATAGAATCTACTCCAAGCGCGGGCGGTATTTCCAGCGCTGATTGGCGATTTCGCTAAATGTATTACTGTAGCCAAAAGTTTTCACGGTTCGCGCAAATTGTTCCGAGCCGGTGGTCCAACTTGTTACGCTCGATGAGAAAATTCGACCTCACCACGAAGATCCTAGCGCGGCGGAGCTGCACCCAAAATGAGAAAAGTCGGATTCACCACGAAGGCATGGTTCGACGGGGCTCACCACGGGCTCCGGACACGAAGGTTTTCGTAGGGTACGCTTCGCGCACCGGTCAGTCTCGGAATATCTCGCGCAAAGCATGTTCTCAGCGAACTCGAAGGGACGCCAAGGCCGCAAAAGTCGGAGAAAAATGGTGAAGATCGTTCGAAAGATATCTATCTTTCCCCTCCGAACTCGGCGTGCTTTGCGTCTTGGCGCGAGTCAATCCCCGTGTTCGAGTATTTCGGGTCACCAGAAAATTTGCCCATGCCGCGAATACTGTCAAGTATAGTAGTACGAAGGACACGAAGGGTTCGGATGATAAAAACTCCGAACTTCGTGCTCTTCGTGTCCTTCGTGGTGAAAAATTTCTTTCCTATTCGGCTGCGGCCTTGCCGCGTAAGCCCTCTGTGGTTAATTCCCGTATTTTCTTAGGGCGGCTTCGCCGCGCTAGGGGGCTTGACGGTGCTTCGTCTCTTGACCTATTTTCGACTTGAGGGAAATTCGTTGGTAATGGTTGCCATTCTCATGGAGGTTAATCATGGGTGCTGAAAACTTACAGATGTTTTTGTTGAGCGCGGATCGACTGCTGCGTTGTCGCTGGGATGGACGGACGGAAAACGTCGAGATTCTCAACAGCGCGTTGGATGGCGAGACGGTGCGCGAAGTGGCGCGCGATCCGTTTAATCCGAAAAAACTATACGCCGCGACGTTGACCGAGATCCACGTCAGCGAAGATGACGGCGCGACTTGGCAGTGGCTGCCGTCCGGCGGCATCGACCGGCGCGATATTTGGACGATGGCGGTGCATCCGACTCGGGCCGATGAGATTTACGTGGGCACGCTGCCGGCGGCCGTTTACGTCAGTGAAAACGGTGGCCGTTCGTTCCGCGAGCTGTCGGCGTTTCGCGAGCTACCGGACTACAACAAGTGGACGTTTCCGCCAGGGGCTCACGTCGCCCATGCTCGTTCGATCGTACTCGATGCCCGCGTGCCGAATGAAATCATCGTCGGCATCGAAGAGGGCGGTGTGGCGCGCAGCCGCGACCGCGGCGCGAGTTGGGAAGACATCAGCGGACCGGCGAGTCCGAACGCTTATCCGAAGGTCAACGATCCCGCCGGCATCGTGCCCTACGAGATGGGCAAGCATGAGGCGGGACGCGTCTATCGTGACGTGCACTGGGTGACGCGCCACCCCGCGCGCTTAGAAACTTTTTTTGCCAGCACCGGTATCGGTACTTATCGAACCGATGACGACGGCCAGACCTGGTCCAAGTGCGAGTACGGCATGGGACGTGCTTACGCTATTCCAATGCTCAACCATCGGTCGGTGCCGGATCGAATTTTTCTCGGCGCGGCCGAAAACGGTCCCGCTACTTGGGCCGGCTACCGGACAGTGCGCGCCGGGCCGTACAACACGGTTAAGTTTAGCCGCAATGCGACGGCGCAAACCGGCGGGGCGAAAACGCAGATTCTGCGCAGCGACGATGCCGGCAAGACTTGGAATCGATTGACTGACGGCCTGCCCACCGGCCACGAGCATATGACCTGCGGCTTTGCGTCCCATCCGGAGGACGCCAACACGCTTTGCGTTGGTTATACCGATGGCTCGGTTTACGCGAGCAACGATGCCGGCGGGAGTTGGCGCCGGCTGATTGTGTCGCAGCCCAAGCTTTATGGCGTGCGCTTGATCCCGGCAGCATAGGGAGCAAAGTCGAATAAT
>JAERMN010000632.1 GCA_016844625.1 Deltaproteobacteria bacterium | reverse complement strand
TCCGCCACCGTGATCCAGGGCTCACGCACGCTGCACGCGTCGACCTTGCCGCTCATCATCGCGCGATAGCGTTCCGAAGGCCGGCCGCTGCTGACCAGTTTGATCATGTCGCGCGGCACGAAGCCTTCGAGCAATTGCAAGGTCAAATAATGCGTCCCGGCGTGAAAGGGGACGGCGATCGTCTTGTTGGCGAGTTGCTGCGGCGTATAAACTTCGGAGTCCAGCGGCACGGCGACGGCGCCGGCGACGATCGAAGCGCGCCGGCCCAACTGCCGGCAGCCGACGCCGGTGTCTTGCGAGCGGCGATAGTTGCCCCATTCACAGGCGTTGAAAATGTTTGCGCTGCCGCGTTCCATCGCTTCGGCGTGGCCGGCGTTGGAGCGGACTTTGTTCCAGTCGGTCACGTCGAGCTTGGTGTCCCGCTCGCCGCCGTGAGCGATCAATTCGACCTCAAGCCCTTCCTTGGCGAACGCTTATCACAATCGTAGAAGCGCAGGCAAAGGCTAAACTTCCACTGTGGCGAGTGGCTGGGAGTTGCTGGCATTGTTGCGCTGGCATATGATTTTGCGTTGGACAGCAGAGAGAAAGCACGAAAGCGGCCCCGCGGACGGAAGCACGAAATCCGAAGCACGAAGCACGAAACAAATTCAAATGACCAAAAGACAGAAAATTCGAAACAAAATTCCTTCGGATTCGGTGTTTTGGATTTTCCCCTTTTGGGGTTCGTTTGCTTCGGTTTGTTTCGGATTTCGGATTTCGAATTTCGTGCTTTGGATTTGTTTCTAGAGGATGCTGACAGAGTAAATTTCTTGAAGTCACTACAAGGAGACGACTCATGCAAACCGGCGCCATCGATATCCATCATCACTACGTTCCCGGCGCAGTGATCGGCGAGGCGAAGCGGCATGGTCAGACGCTCGGCATTGAGGTGTCTGAGGATAAAGATGGTACCATCCGCTTTTCTTTCAACGGCGGTCCAAAGTATCCGTTACTGCAGGGTTTGACGGATGTGGAATCGCGACTGAGGATGATGGAGAACGGCAAGATTGCGTTGGCAGCGCTCGATCCGAGCACGCAACTGCTTGGCTATGATCTCATAGGCGAACAAGCGGAGAGCTGGTGCCGCATTTACAATGAATGCGTCAAAGAGTTTCTCAGTAAATACCCCGACCGATTTACCGCCATGGCCGCGGTGCCGATTCAAGAACCGGTGCGCGCGGCGCGAGTCTTGGAGCACGCGGTCACCCAACTCGATTTTCGCGGCGCCTACATCGCTACCAATGTTAATCATCGCTACTACGACAGCGAAGATTTCGATCCGTTTTGGGCGAAGGCGCAGGAACTGGACGTTCTCGTCTTCATGCACCCCGACAATCCAGCTGGAACGGAGCTGATGGGTTCGTTTGGTCTTCGCCTGGTTTGCGGCAATCCCGCCGACACGACGCTTTCCCTCGGCCTGCTGATCTACAGTGGAGTGTTGGATAGATTCCCCAATTTAAAGCTTTGCACCTGCCATGGCGGCGGATTCTTCCCGTATCACGTGAGCCGTTTCGACCGGGAGTTCGCCACGGGAAGACAGGCGACTCGGCGCGCCGATCGGCCCAATGCACCGCGCTGTGAGGCAGCGCCGAGCGCGTACTTAAAAAACTTGTATTTCGATACGCTGGTCTACGATGTCGAGACGCTCGAGTTTCTCAGAAACAAAGTCGGCGCGGAGCGTGTGTTGCTCGGGACTGATTTTCCTTATGCGCTCGGCGACTGGCAATGCGTCGATAAGGTCGAGAGTTTGCCTTGCAGCGAGACCGACAAGCGACTGATTCTCGAGGGCAATGCGCGGAACCTTCTCAAGCTCTGAGCGAGTTAAACTCTACGATTGCAAGCGCTGCGCGCCGATAGCACGGAAACGGTTTTAAAAGTTTAGTGTCCCGCTCCGGGTTGGTTGAAATCCCTTGCACTCAGTCGAATTCAGGATTCGTCATGCCGGCGCAGGCCGGCATCCAATCTTTTTACATCGATTTACTCACCCCAACCGAAGCAACCTGGTTTCCGGCTTCCGCCGGAAAGACGGAAAAGAAATAGACTTCGAGTGAACGAATTTACATCGCGCGGCGTGGAGCGCTGGGAAATTCAGTGCGACAGCCCAAAGGAGCTAATGTCTCCCCCAGAAAAGAAAGTTCCAATGATATTCCCGCGCGTGATCGGCAGATCGAGATGCGACGGATGCGCCTCGTCGTGATGGATGGTAATGCGCAATGGCCGCGGCCGGCGCAAATGGTTGCGCGCCAGTGCTTGCAAGGAATTTACCGCCGGCTCATCGTCCGATCCTTTGATGCGTATCGCAATGCGCTCGCCCGCTTGGAACAAACGCGCCGTGGCGACGATGGTGAATTGCAACTCGTAGATTTTTCCCGGCTCGAGCGGTTCTCGCGATTCATGCGCCTGAATCGGCTCCCACGGTTTACTGTCCGGGCGCAATCGGCGTTGTGAGGCGCGCAGCCAACCGCGCGTCAGTTCATGTTCTCGCCCGTCCCGGTCGATCAGCAGGAGTGTCGCGAACAATAATGCATCCGTGTCGGTAACGGAAGCGTAGAGCGTCAACACGCTCGGGCCGAGCACTTCGGTATTTTCCACCAGCGGCGGCGTTGTATAGGCGACTGCGCCGTGCTCGAAGTTCGATTCGTCGAAAGAATCTGACCCTTCAGCGGGCCACAGCTCATGCTCGCTAAGCATACCGTCTTTGTGCAGATAGAATGTCGTCCAGCGCGCGTCGGCAGGCGGCCAGTCATTTAGATTTTTCCATTCGCCCGTGGGTGGGATGAAACAACGGATCGGCGGCTCATTCGTTGTCGATGCCCTTGAGCCAGTGATCGAACCAGCGCAGCGCCTCATCTTGATACTGATACACCGGACGGTCGAGATAGACCGGCGGACCGATGACCATCTTCTTCGGACCCTGCCACTCTCTCCACGCCGTGAACGCGCCCGGCAAATGCAGTCCGTAGTTACCCCAGCAGGCGCCCAGGTAAGCGGGAATTTTTCCAGTGGAATCCTTAGCACTGCGCGCGCGCCAGAACGGGCCATCGAAGGGATGCAGCAGCATGTCGACGATCAGCGCATTGGTGCCAGCGCCGGGATTTTGCAGCGCCTCGCGCAGTCCCGGCAGCGTGGCAATTTCATCGTCGCGCAGCGCCTGAGCGATGGCATCTTTGTAAGCCGCTTCGCCATGCTGTTCTTTATAGAGGCTCCGATAGTTGGGCTTGTGCAAGCTGTTGCGCCAATGGGTTATGAAGCCGTGAGCGAGAATCCCGCCATGATAACAGCGATGGCGATAGTCGTCGGTGCCGGCGAAGGGAGAGAAAATCGCCTTCAGCGGTTTGGGTCCCGTAGCGGCGACAGCTTTGGCCAGCCGCGCGTAGTAGGACACACCGAACATGCCGACAACGCCGTTGCTCCACGGTTGCGCAGCGAGCCAGTCGATGAGATGGCCGCCATCCTCGACTTCCAAGGGCCCCATGAGCTGGTAGAAACCCGTGGACTTGCCCGTGCCGCGGGAGTTGAAAACCGCATGAACGTAACCGCGGCGGGCGAAAAAAGTCGAATCGCCGCTTTCCATGTAACCGCGCATCGGCGTGAAGCCCACCGGACGCATCGGCGGCGACTGAAGGTCCTTGTTGTAGCCG
>JAERMN010000149.1 GCA_016844625.1 Deltaproteobacteria bacterium | reverse complement strand
CGGGCGGCAAACCGACTAGCCTTCGCTTTGCTCTTGCCCAAAAAATTTTCCGTCTACCATCTCTCTCGCCAGCTCTTTTCTCGGTGTGTAGTCGATTCGTTTCGCGGCGGCCCCTGGCTGATACGCCATGACATGGAGGACTACCAACGGTTCCTCGCCTGAGCTTTCAAACCAGTAAGGTGTCGGGCGGGGAATCAGGATCGATTGATGCTTTTTCAGCTTGCCGACGACCTCGTCGCCCTTGCCATAGAAAGTTGCCTCTCCTTGTAGAACCACCCAGATGGCGTCCATCCCGGTATGGGCATGGAGATTCGTTTCGCCGCCGTCGGTGACGACCTGAACATTGGCGCGGATTAGGTCCGTGCGTACGAGTTCGGTAGTCTTCTTTCCTTTCGCCACGATCTGCGGGTTAATGTCGAAGACTTGAAATCCTTGTGTCGGTTCTTGTTCCATGGGCCCCTCCATTTATTGATGTTGATTCTGGGAACACCTCAATCCTATCACTTAAATTCCGCCGCGGTAAAGCCCAATTGCACGCCCGCAAACGGACGCGAAGAGGGCGGGTTTCAAACCCGCCCCTGCGAATCTCATTTCTTCTTTGCGTTCTTTGCGGTAAATTCTCTTCTCTTCCTTGGTTGCGGCTTTGCCGCGCCCCGGTCACCGCTGCGCGTCGGCCTTGGGAAAACCGTAGGCCTCGAAGATCTTCGCTGACCATGGTTGGAGGTTCTGATAATTTTCCCACGGCACGGCCGATAATTTCTTCCCCCTCAATTCCTGCTCCACCGCGCTGCCGGGCACATAAACTGCCGACGCCATCGGCTCGTGCTCATCGGCGATCTTCTGCGCTTCCACAGTCGCGAGCCAGTCAAACCATAATAACGCCGCATAAGGATGTCGCGCCGTCGCCAGAATCGATTGCGCCAGCGCTAACCTGAAAGGAACCGGTTCGACAACCGTATATTGAAGAACGCCGAGAGGGTCTTTCTTTTGGGCGCGCTTGAGGTCGTGAAAATTCGCCGCGACCATCATGGGAATTTCACCGGCGAGCATGCCTGTGATCGCCCTGGGATCACCGCGGACCCAGATGGGTTCCTGACTCGCCAGCTTGCGCGCGAAGTCCACCGTTCTATCCAGACCCCAGCCGGGTATGAGAGTTGTTAAGCCGGGACGAATGTCCAGGGAAATTTTTCTTCCCTTAAACTCTGGCCTCAATAGATCCTCCCACGCTTTCGGAATCTGCGCCGGCAAAACGAGATTCTTATTATACGCGATCACTTGGAACCGACTGTGAAAGGCCGCAATATTGCGCTGTGTGGAATCGACCATTGGCAGCGGGATGCGCAGCACACCCTGCTCGGCCATTCCTTGTAGATCCACCTTCCAGAGGTGCGGAATATAATCGTTGATAAGATCCGACGTAGTTGAGACAACGTCCCATTCCTTAGCCGCGCCGCTCTTGATTTGCAGGACAAGTTGCTGCGCTGACTCCGAGCCGGTTCTGGGCTGGATGTTAAGATCGATAAACGGATAGCGCTTTTTGAAAGCGACCGCGGAAGCCTTCGCGGTTTCAGGCTCCATGCTGGTGATGACGCTCAGTCTTGCCTCCTTTTGGGCGCGCGACAGAATCTCAGCGCGGTCAGAGACAAACAATAAACCTCTAGCCTCTGCGTCTTGCCTGGCTTTTGCGAGAGCCGAAATCGGCGTAGCGGCGTGAACCGGTGAAGCAAACAGAAAAGCGCTCAAACCGATCACCAGAGATCTTCTGCTGAAACGCAGCTTCATAGTGAACCTCCATGCAAATCCATTACTGCAATTCGACTTTCGATTGTTCAACGCCGAGCCGCGATCTGACGGCTGAATTACTCGCGCCATGGCGCAAAGCACGCCAAGTTCGGAGGGGATGTCATTTCGACCGAAGGGAGGAATCTTTCTTAGATCCCTCGCATTCGCTCGGGATGACGGGCCTTGGCCCGTCACCTTTGCGGCCATGGCGTCTTTGCGCGAAATATTCCGAGACTGACCGGTGCGCCAAGCGGACCCTGCGAAAACCTTGGTGTCCGGAGTCTGTGGTGAGCCCCGTCGAACCATGCCTTCGTGGTGAATCGGACGTTTCGCATTTTGGTTGCGGCTTTGCCGCGCTAGGCCCGTTGTGGTTAAATCCTCTTCTTATCCCTTCGCCAATACGCGCGCCGCGTCTTTAGCGAAGTAGGTCAGAATCATATCCGCGCCGGCACGGCGGATCGCGAACAGCACTTCCATCATGATTCTTTCCTCGTCGATCCAGCCGTTTTGCCCAGCCGCTTTGATCATCGAGTACTCGCCGCTGACGTTGTACGCCGCCACCGGATAGCCGAATTTCTGCTTCACGCGGTAAACAATATCCAAGTACGCCATCGCCGGCTTGACCATGACCATATCGGCGCCCTCGCGGATATCCATCTCGACTTCGCGCAGCGCTTCATCAGAGTTGGCCGGGTCCATCTGATACGAGCGGCGGTCGCCGAACTGCGGTGTTGATTCAGCTGCTTCTCGAAACGGCCCGTAGAAACCCGAAGCATATTTCGCCGCGTAAGCCATGATCGCGGTCTGGGCGAAGCCGTTTTCATCGAGCGCTTTGCGAATCGCGCCGACCCGGCCATCCATCATGTCCGACGGCGCGATGATATCCGCGCCAGCCCGCGCGTGGGACAATGATTCTTTGACTAACAATTCCAACGTGCTGTCGTTGTCAACGTCGCCGTTCTTGATCACGCCGCAATGACCATGATCCGTGTACTCGCACAAACAGACATCGGTGATCACCAACAATTCGGGAAGCTTTTCCTTGATCGCGCGGATCGCCTGCTGCACCACGGCACCGTCATCGTAAGCCTCGCTGCCAAGCGCATCTTTATGCTCGGGAAGACCGAATAAAATCACCGCGGGAATCCCAAGCGACGCGGCTTCCTGACTTTCTTCAACGGCTCGGTCAACCGACAGCTGCGCCACGCCCGGCATCGAGGAAACGGGCTGCGCTTTATTCTTACCCGGGCCGACAAACAGCGGATAAATAAGATTCTTTGGCGCCAGGCTGGTTTGCCGCACCATGGCGCGAATCTTTTCATTGCGCCGAAGCCGTCGCGGTCGATATCTTGGAAAATCCATTCGGTTCTCCAGTCTTAGAACTTTCTCGCCCCGCGACGCCAAGTCGCAAAGAAAAACTCCTCTTAATTTTCCGAACTTGGCGTGCTTGGCGTCTTTGCGGGAACTATTCTTCTGGTTAAATTAAAGTAGTCGACGATCGCCTTAACCAGCCCCTCGATGGTGAATTCACGGGCCGTAATGGCAACCTTGCCGCCCAGTTCTTCGACTGTTTTTGCCGTTATGGGACCGATGCAGGCGACCGCAGCGTTACCAACAATCGCCGTCAGGTCAGCTCCAGCGAAAAGCTGAACGAAGTTGCTCACCGTGCTCGAACTGGCGAACGTCACGATATCCACTTCGCCCAACTGCAAGCGTTTCTTAATCCCGCTCATATCGAGAGCGGGGGCGACCGTCCGATAGGCTTCAACCACGTCGACGTGCGCGCCCCATTGGCGCAATGTCCCGGGCAACACATCGCGCGCTTTCGCCGCGCGCGGGATCAACACCCGCTTGCCGCGCATCTCGTCGGCATTGAGCGACTCCAGTATGCCCTCGGCTTGATAGCGCTCCGGAACCACCGTAACTGAAATGCCCACCGCTTCCAGCCGCTTGGCCGTCTCAGAACCGATCGCGGCGATCTTCAACCGCGCCAGATCAGCCACGCTATTGCCAACATGATTGAGCCGCGAAAGAAATGGCCCGACGCTATTGACGCTGGTGAAGATCAGCCAATCATACGCATCAATCCGCGTCACCGCTCGATCGAACGCCAAAAAATTGCCCGGCGGTTGAATCTCGATGGTGGGACACTCGATCACCTCAGCGCCGAGTTCTGCGATCCGCTGGGCCAGGATTCCCGCTTGCGCGCGCGCCCGAGTAACCACGATCCGTCGCCCGTCCAGCGGTTTTTCCGTTCCTGCTGAATTCATCGATTCTCGAACTCGCGCAACTTCGGCCATTAACTTAGTTTGATGCTAACAACTTGTCCGCGCCATCCTCAAGTAACTGCTCCGCCAAATGCCGGCCAAGCTCAACGGCATCGCTCGCCTTGCCGCTAATCTCTCCCCTACAGAGCGACTTGCCGTCCGGTTGGGCCACGACTGCGATCATTGCCAGCCTATCCCCACTCACACGCGCGCGCGCGCCGATCGGCACGTGACAGCCGCCGCCCAGTTGTTCCAACAGAGCGCGCTCGGCCGTCACTTCGGCATGGGTATTGGAATCGTGCAGAAACAACAACAACTCGCCCATCGCGCCGTCGCCGCGCGCCTCAATGCCGAGCGCGCCCTGAGCCACAGCGCTGACACAAACCTCGTCCGGCAAATATTCAGTTAACCGTTCTTCCCTGCCAATCCGTCTCAATCCTGCCGCGGCCATGATGAGCGCATCGGCTTCGCCGTCATCGAGTTTGCGCAAGCGGGTATCGATGTTGCCACGGATCGGCACCAAAACGAGATCGCCGCGATGATGCAGTAACTGCGAGCGGCGCCGCAGACTTCCCGTCGCAACCCGCGCGCCCGAACGTAAGTCGTTGAGTTTTCGTCCGTCTCTACTCACCAGCACATCCCGCGCATCTTCACGCGGCGGCACCGCGGCGATCGTTAGGCCCTGGACCATTTCCGTCGGCAAATCCTTCATCGAGTGCACCGCGATGTCGATGTCATTTCGTAGCAAGGCATCTTCAATCTCTTTGGTGAAAACCCCTTTGCCACCAATGGCTGCGATGGGCTGGTCGACGAACTGGTCGCCGCTGGTCTTGATGATCGTCAAATCGACCTGCGCTTGAGGGTAATGCGCTTCGAGTTGGTGTTTCACCCAATTCGACTGCGCCAACGCCAACATGCTGCCGCGGCTGCCGATGCGAATACGAGTCACTTGCCCTCCAGATCGAAGAGCTTCTTCAGCGCGGCGACGTAAAGCGTGCTCTCCTCGCCATTTTCGGAATTGCTCTTCAGTTGGGAAATCGGCCCGTGCAACATCTTGTTAATCATCGCCGTGGTCATATCTTCCAACGCGGAGCGTTGCTGTTCGGATAAATCCTTGAGACTGCCGCCGAGGGATTTTTCCAGCTCGCGACGGCGGATATCGTCGAAACGCTGGCGCAGCGCGGTGATCGTCGGCACTTGTTCCAACGACCCGACCCAGCGGACAAAGCTCTGCACTTCGTCTTGCACAATGCCCTCGGCTTTGTTCGCTTCGTTGGAGCGCCCTTGGAGATTTTCCTCCGCAACGCTTTTAAGATCGTCGATGTTATACAGATAGACATTGTCGAGGTCGTTGATCTTCGCGTCGAAGTTGCGCCGGTCGCCAATGTCGATGAAAAACATCGCCCGCTGCTTGCGCTCGCGCAGCACTTTGTCGACTTGCGCCGCGTCGACCAACACTTCCGGCGCGCCGGTGCAGCCGATCACCAAATCGGCCATCTTCAAATACTGCGGAAAGTCCTCGAAACGGATCGGGTTACCGTGAATACGCTCGGCCAATTCCACCGCGCGCTCAAAGGTCCGGTTGGTCACCATGAGACTACGCACGCCGTGGCTTTGCAGATGGCGCGCCATCAGATCGCCCATCTTACCCGCACCAATCAACATCACGGTCTTGTCATCGAAGCGATCGAAAATTCGTTTGGCTAGATCGACCGCCACCGAGCTCACTGACACAGCACCGCTGCCGATACCGGTCTCCGTGCGCACGCGCTTGGCCACGGAGAAGGAACGGTGGAATAGCCGATGCAGAATCGTCCCGACCGTGCCTGCCTGCCGTGCTAGGTCGTAGTATGCTTTCAACTGACCGAGAATCTGCGGCTCGCCAACGACCATGGAGTCCAGGCTCGCGGCGACGCGGAACAGATGCCGCACGGCATCGGCGCCGTGATAACTGTAAATATGCTCGTCGATTGCTCCCAACGAACGGTGCGCTTTCTGTTCGCTCAAAAAACCGCTGATCTCGTTGACTGCCGTGCGGCGATCGGCGGCTGCGGCAACGACCTCAACCCGATTACAAGTGGAAAGAATCACGCCTTCGTCGATCGACGGGTAGTTATGCAAGCGCGCGAGCGCGTCGCGCAGGTAAGCATTCTCAAACGCCACGCTCTCACGCACCTCGATCGGTGCGCTGCGGTGATTGAGGCCGACAATGACGATTTCTTTTTGCACTGTTTACTTATCGTTGGCCACGCGGCTCGCAGCGTGGAACCTTACTATGGGGTTTCCATAGGGGGCGAGCCTCCCCTTTGGTCGCGGGCGGTGCCCCGCCCGCGAAATCGCTTGTCTACTCGAACCGTCCACCATGACGGCTTGGAAACATAGCATCGCCCCACAGAAAGTAACCGAGCACGACGCAAAAGCCGACCATCGTGAGCAATGCCACCTTCTTGCCGCGCAGGCCGGCGGTGATGCGGCCATGGAGAATCGCGCCGTAGAACAACCAGGCGATGCCGGAAGAGATCTGGCGTGGCTCCCAAGACCAATAAGTACCCCAGTGAATGCCCGCCCAAATGCTACCGGTGAGAATCCCCAGCGTCATCAACGGAAAGCCCCAAACCAACAGGACGTAATTCAAACGGTCCAAGGATTCGAGCGAGGGAAAGCGCTGCATCAGCTTGGTCATCTTTTTGTGCTTGAGGTGACGCTCCTGCAACAAATAGATCAAGCTCACACCGAACGCGAGCGCGAACACCGCGTTGCCGAGAAACGCCAGGGTCACATGTACCGGCAACCAAACCGATTCCAAGCCGGGCGGAATTTCACCGCCCGTTCGGCCGAAGGCAAACGCCGCCAGGCACATCAAGAAAGCCAACGGCGCGACGATGCCGCCGAGCACGGTGAGGCGATACTTGAGCTGGATCAGAAGATAAAGCCCGACCATCAACCAGCTCTTAAACAACAACGCCTCGCCGATTAACGCCACCGCGGCGAAGCCCTCCTCGATGAATCGACCGATAAGCGCGGCGGTGTGCAGCAGGAATCCAGCCAAAAGCGTAAGCGCAGGAAGTCTGGATGAAGTATCTTTTCGGAAAACGAAATAGAAGTAGCTTGCCGCCGCGACAAGATAGATCACCGCGGTGAGTTTGACCAAGAGCGCTTCCATAATAAACGAAATCACTTCGCGGGCGGGGG
>JAERMN010000148.1 GCA_016844625.1 Deltaproteobacteria bacterium | reverse complement strand
GCGGCGCAGCCGCCAATAACGGATAGGCTCATCGCAGCAACAATCGACCGAATTAGCGCAGGCGTTCTCATAACAGCTTCCTCCTGGATCAATCACTTCACGAATGTAGATTTTCAAGATCGAAATGCAAGATATAATATTGAGGTTCTTCAGACTTCCGTGTGAGTAACCTAGCACTATCACCTTGAATTTGTTCCCCACGAAGGACACGAAAGGTTGGGATATTTGTCCATCAAAACTTCGTGCCCTCTGTCGCACCGGTAAGAGTAACCACAGAGCGCTTGCCCCACAGATCTGAAACCTAAATCCTATGCGTTCTTTGCGCTCTTTGCGGCTAAATCTTCTTTCCTTCGTGCTCTTCGTGTCCTTCGTGGTGAATACTCTTCCACACTAAATCCACCAGAACCAATATTGTATTACCGTACACTACGACTCTCCCTGCGTGTTTTCGCTCATGCGCCGCACTGTCCCAGCCTGAAGGATTGATTCACTTCCCCGTTGAGCTAGGTTCGCCGACGAAAACTACCGAGTTGTGATCTTCGTAAACAACCTTGAAACCTGCGTGGCTTTTCAACAGCGTCGTGAGCGGACGATCTTTCTCAGCAATCACCAATCTAGCTTTCAGCAAGTCGGGTTCCGACTCCCAACCCGCGCGCCCGTCCCACGCCGCCAAAGACCTCTCGATTCTCCGGTCACCAAAAAGATTCGTTCGCCCGTCTAACGGCACCGGGATTTCCGGCAAGCTCCATAGCAGGAATCCACCCCAATCATAGTGGTTAAAAAGCGGTCCGGGAAGACGATTCTGTTTGATGTAGTGGACCGCTTGAACCGGAAACTTTTCCTGGACGACGGCTTGAAGGTTTTTTTCGTAGATACCACGGTTATGGCCGATAAAATAGAGCACTGTAAGCGATACCAGCGCCGCGACCAGTAACTGTCCTTTGCTGAAGTGATAAATTTTGTCGGGCAGAACGGAGCGAGCCGTATCGCCGATGATCGCCAGTGAAACGAGAGCAATCATCCAGGCATCCCGGCGCGCTCTAAAAGCAACAAACGCCGCGATCAACAGCAACATCGTTGAAAACGGCGACCACTTGCGTTGCCACCCCAACGCGAAGGCGGCAAATAGGGTCATTGCCAATACCAGCCAGTCGCCGGGGGAGCGAAAAAACATCGGATGCAATTCCGAAAGATACTGGAAGGCGCCAACCTGCACAAACATGTAGCTGAGAATTTGATCGTACAGTAGGTAATGGTAAGGCGTAAGAAGTGTCGCCGCAACGCAGGCGAGGGTCACCAACGCAAGGGTGCGCAGAGAAAGTGCCGGCACAGCCAAATTCCAACCGAGCGACTTAGCGCAACTAGCCAATAGGGCCTCGCCGAACAGCAAGCCCACGGCAGCCAAACCGTAGACAAACTGAATGTGAAAATTGGCCCACGCAAAAAACAGTATTGGCAAGAGCCATAGGAGTTTGTCTTTCTCAGTAGTTCTCACTCGATATAGGATATTAAGCTCTAGCGCAAAAAATAAAATAGTGATCAACCACGGGCGGGGCGTCATGAGAGACTTCATCGCGCCCAAAGCCATCGCAACGAGTGCGACCTCGGCGTGAATGGGTAACCCACCACCGCGGATTAATCGGTACGCCGCGTACGCCACAGAAAGCCCCATCAGGACAATGAAATAAACCATCCCGACAAGGCCCAGATACGAATGAACCCAGTAAACGACCAATGCGAATATCCAGCTGTATTCAATCCATGGTTTGCCCAGGTCATTAGCCGAGAAATGATCAACATAGGGCACGGTACGGTGTGTCACAATCCATTCGCCCATGCGAAATCGCCACCAAATATCCGGGTCGTCAATGGGCAACATCGCTTGGACAGCGGGTACGAGAAACAGTAGGGCCAATAGCACAGCCCGTCGAATGGCCGCCCCGCTATGCTCTGAAGATGAGAGAGTCCGTTGCATGCTTGGGGACGGTGATTCCTCGTAGAATTTGGCTGGAGATCAACAATTCACGAAACTTAAAACAGATACGCGAGGGAGCATATTCCGCTTAGGCGCGTTTGGATGAGTGCGCGGCATTCATCGCGCTGTCTACCTCGTAGCGCAACATGTCCCAAATTTTTTCCATACACCTGGAAAAGTCCGGATCCTTCATGCTCTTGAAATTGCGCGGACGGGGCACGTCGACCGTAACCACACTCTTGATCAAGCCCGGCCGCGAGCTCATCACTGCAATGCGGTCGCACAGCATGACCGCTTCGTCGAGGTTGTGAGTGACGAGAATAACGGTTTTCTTGTCGCGCTCCCAAATCCGCAGCAGCTCTTCACGCATGAGCAGACGGGTCTGCGCGTCTAAGCTGGCGAACGGCTCGTCCATGAGAATCACTTCCGGATCATTGGCGAGAGCACGGGCAATGGCGACTTTCTGCTTCATGCCGCCCGACAGCTCGTGCGGCTGAGCGCCGGCGAAGTCCAACATTTTGACGACTTCGAGAAAAAACCGGCTCACCCGTTTGTAGACCGACGGTTCTTCTTGGCGAAATTCCGCGCCGAGCGGGACATTTTCTTCGACGTTGCGCCACGGCATCAGCGCCGACTCTTGAAACACCATCGATACCATCGATTTCGTGCGCTTTGCGCCGACGAACTCGACCGTGCCCTGGGTCGGCTTTTCTAATCCCGCGATGATATGCAACAGAGTCGTCTTGCCGCAGCCGGTAGGTCCAATGATGCCGAAGAACTCCCGATCGCGCACCTCAAGACTGACCCCGCCCAAAGCCCGAGTCACCCCCTGGCCGGTCACAAATTCTTTAGTCACGCCGTGAACGACGAGTTTCATTTCAAGCTCCTCGGAGGATTAGCCGCAAACAACGCAAAGTTCGCATAGATAAGAATTTTACGATTCAGCGTTGTCCGCACTTGCGCTAATTGCGCTTACTCATATTATCATTTCGAGCGAAGCGAGAAGTTTTATTTTGCGCCCTTTGCGTTCTTTGCGGCCAACGCTCTTATCCGAGAAAATCTTCCAACTTCACATTGACCAATCCTTGCGGCTTCACCGGTTCGAAGTAGGCGCGCAGCTCCGGTGTCAGTGCCGGACCTTTGGTGGCATCGACTAACATCTTCGAACCGATGCGCGGATGAAAACCCATATGGCTGCCGGTATCCGGCAGCAACTCAGCCGTGAGATCGCCGGTGTGGCACAGCGTATCGGGAATAATGAACACATCCGATTTGGGATTGACCCGGGTCGATAGCGCATACATGATCGATTGAGCATTGTGCGGGTCGATATCTTCATCCACGGCAATGCCGATCTTAGGATGAAGATACGGACTCGACAGCAGCGCCATCAGCATGCTCCGCACTTCGCCCATTTTGCGTGGCGTCATCTGCACGACGATGATATGGCTGCCGCCCGCGTAGGGTAACGCGACGACATCTTTGACGTCGATGAAGCCGCCGACATCCTTAATGCGCGCGTACAAAACCAATTCCATGGGAAAGCCGTCGAGCGGCTGGGACTCGGAAATCGGCCGCCCACCTTGGAGCGCATAGTAGATCGCGTTCTTGCGCATGGTGATGCATTTAACGTTGATGATCGGATGCTGCAGCGTGCCATGAGTCATGCCGGCATGTTCGCAAAACGGCCCTTCTTCTTCCATGTAGTTGGGCGGCACTTCGCCTTCGATGACGATCTCGGCGTCGGCCGGAACCATTACGTCAATCGTTTCGCAGCGCACCATGTTGACCGGCTCTTGCAACAAGGCGCCGGTAATATCGATTTCGTCGGTTTCGTAGCTAGTCGTCCAAGTCGAGGCAATGTAATACGCCGGGTGATGGCCGATCACGGTCGCCACGGGCATCGGCTTGCCCTGCTTCCAATACTTTTGCATGCAGATATCGGTGTGGCGCTTCGGATGAACAAAGATGCCCATTTTCTTCGGGCCCTTGATGTGGTCCCGTTGCAGCGCGATGTTTTGCGTGCCGGTTTCGGGATCCTTGACGAACTGCATGGCCGAACCGATAAACGGCACACCGCGGTCACTGTCGGAGTGAACGTGGATCGGCAAGCGGCCCAGGTCAGCGTCATCGCCCTGCCAAACTATTTCTTTGACCGGACCGTCTTCGACAATTTTCGGTTTGATCAAACCGCGCGCAATGCGCCCGCCGAGCTCTACCAAAGCCTTATCTTTTGATGTGCCCAATCCCAACGCCATCTTCTCGCGGCTGCCGCACATGTAACTCACCGCGCTCCAGTTCGGATAGCCTTTGAGATTGTGAAACATCGTCGCTTTGCCCTGCTCGTTCTCGCCGCGATAAGCGATCCCGGCCAGGTTGGTCAGCGGGTCGACTTCCTTTTTGATATCGAGCAAGAGTTTATGCTCGCGAATCAGATCGATATAGCTGCGCAAGTCCTGCGGCATGAATCCTCTCCCCATAATAAAAAAATGGATACAGCACTTGTATGGCAATCCGCGCGCAGAATCCAACAGCGCGTGGCTGCGGGTAGTGGTTCACATTGGGCAAGATCCCTCGCTTCGTTCGGGATGACAAGTCGCTTAGTAGTTGTCATTCCGAGCGGCGCGAGGAATCTTTCGTCATGTCGCGATTTAGCTTGAATTCTAACTGAACCACTACCTAGCTGCGAAACTGATCGATAAAACTGCGAAAAAGGATTTTCCGGCGAATCGAAACCCAAAACTCGCAACTCGCAACCGCGCTTCACGCTCTACCGCCCGCCGAAGATTTCGTGAAACGTCTTAGCGTAGCCTTCGAAGTTTTCCAGCACTTCGCTGGGCGCGAAGGCGGGCTTGACGCCTTCGATGAAGCGCGCTTGTTCCGGTGGCGTGTCGGTGCGGTCGGGGATGCGGTTCATGCCGCGCACTAATTCTTGGCCGCGCTTGGACAAGACGAAATCAACGAACAACTTACCCGCGTTGGGATGGGGCGCTTTGGCAGACAATCCAATTGGGTGAATATTGGCGAACACCGGACTCAAGTAAACCCACTCCACCGGCGCGCCGGCAGGCTTCATCTGTTCGAAAGTTTGGGAATACGCGCTCACCGCGCCCATGAACTCACCAGCAGCGACCAGTTGCGAGAGAATCGTCCGGCCGTTGCGTAGCTGCACGTTCTTCGCCAGCTCGCGCATGTAGGCCAGCCCTTTCTCATCGCCCATCGCCTTCACCATCGTGCCGAACCATTCATAAGCGCGGCTGTCGATGCCGATATTACCCTTCCACTCCGGCTTGAGCAGATCGGCGTGGCTTTTTGGAATGCTCGTCTTCGGCACGTTGCGCGTGTTGAAACCGAACGCCGCGTAGTTGGTGTAAATCGACGTCCAAGTCGCCTGCGGGTCTTTGTAACCGTCGCGGTAAAATTTCCGCTCCGGCGAATCGTAGACTGCGAAAAAGCCGCGCTTCTTGAGATTGTGGCCGTAAAAACTCGTGCTCATCACCACATCCGCAAGATTTCGGCCAGCCCGCCCTTCGGTGAGGATCCGCTCCATCAACTGCGCGTCAGTGGCGCGGTAAAACGTCGCGTCGATCTTCGGATAAAGCTGCTTGAAGCCGTCGGTCAATGTTTTCGTATCCGTAGCATTGAAGGCCGCATAAAACATCAGCTTGCCTTCCGCCTCGGCGAGCGTCTTCACGCCCTGTGCACGGGAAAAACCAGCTGCGCTAAAAAAGATGGCAATGACGAGCAGCCCTCGGACAACAGAAAACCCGAAACTCGAAACCCCAAACTGAACACAAATTTTCATGGCATCTCCGCCAACAAGCGCCCGTATCCCAGCACCGGCTCGTTTAAATGTAAAATTTTCTTGGTCGCCCACACCTGCGCAGGAATGCTCGACAGCACGGTGGTCTTTAAATCTTTCTCCAGCATCTCGATCACCGGCAAGTTGTGCCAGCCGGCGCCGAGCATGTAGATGCCGTCGGCCGGACCGTTTTCAAGAAATGTTTTCTTGGCAAAGTTATAAATCGCTTCGGGCGCTAGCTTGCCGGCGTCCTTGAACGGCACTTCGATGCCCTTCATCGCTTTCACTTCGAAGCCGTCGTCTTGGAGAAACTTGGCGAAGCGCAGGTTCATGTCGTCTTGAAAGTAAGTGATGCCGACCAACTTTTTCATCCCCAAAGCGCGAAAGGCGTCGACCTGAGCGATGGTCGCGACCGTGACGGGAATCTTATATTTCGCAGTTAGCGAATCGGCGATTTGCCGGTCCGCGCCGTGGCCGCGCACCATGGTCGGCGGCGCGCCCATGATCATCACCACGTCCGCGCCCAACTCAGCCAAACGCGCGACTTTCTTTTCCGCGACGGTCAAAGCGTCTTGCAGCTCCTTCTCATTCCCCGCCCGGATACCGGCATGAGCAGGGATAAAGCCGACACCTTCCGGCATCAGCTTAATAAAACTCTCCATCGATCCCGGCCGATAGGTCGGCTTCACCAACCCAACGACTCCACGCGATCCGTAGTACATATTCTCACCACTCGCTTTCCAATCTGATTAGCTGCTCGAATATCCTAATCCTAGTCGCAACATCTTATCAAGCGGCGAATCAGACACGAGGAGATAGTGAAGTCGTGAATTTACACGAACTTCTTATCGAGCTGTTGTTGGATCGATGCCGAATCGATAAAGCCGGATTACAGGTCGGCAGCGAACAGCGAAGGAGACAAGTTACAGCGCAGCGCGCAAATTCCGCAAGTCTGGCATCACCGCCACATAGATGATCGATCCTTCCTTGCTGGACGAAATTTTGGCTGGAAAATAAATTTGGCTCCGAGCAGTTAGCAATCCGAGCAAACAATGCTCACCTCGCAAGAACCCTGTGTTCACTTTAGCGGGCTAACGATTCTTCCGATGTTTCCCTTCATCGTCGCGTAGACCTCAAGTTGAATGACCTGAGCCTCAATATTGTTTAGATATCTAGGCCCGACCACGCTTCCCTTCAAGATTGCCCGAGTGCATGCGCGCTCGAAGCCGTGCGCATTGGCGCACCGTGCGGGTGCGGCACGTTCGCCTCGACGCGTGAGGGTTTGCAAGTTCAGCACCTTGCGTACGGCGCGCGGCCCAAGGGCAATTACACCGCTTGCTCGACGACGGTGCCCTTGAAGAAGCCTGGGTTGTTGCGCGTGTGCAGACGCGCGGCGTTGGTGAACGTGAACTCGCGGAAATCCTGCTCGGTCACGAAGCCCTTCTCGACCATCTCAAACGATTCAGGAATCACTTCCTTGAAATCGGGCACGTCGAAATGGGTGAAGTCGGAACTGAAGACTGGCCGCAGGCGGACGCCCATGCGCGGATCGAATGCCCACATGGTGGCCCGGTCGTCCGCCTCGCAGCCGAAGTAAAAGTTGCCGGAGAAGACCGCGCGAATATCGTCCTTTGAGTTAACTCCCGCCGCTTCAAAATCGTCCGCGACATGCTCAGGCCGGCTCAGCTCTTCAATGCTGCACTCCGGGCGGAATGCGTCCAGACTGTTCATCAGCGCATCGGCGTTGGCTTTCAGTCGCTGCCCACCATAGCGATCGATCAGCTGACGCAGCTCAGCGACGTTGGTTGCATTTGGGTACTGAAGCCCGGCACGGCGGCGCTTCTCCCAGTGTTCGATCATGTCGAAGCACATCTGACAGGCCCAACTTATGCCGCCTTCCATAAAGCCGAAATTGAGGCTCGGGTAGCGCCGCACCAGGCCACCCAGGAAAACGCCGCGCGCGAAGGCATGGTTCGATTCGGCGAAGTGGCCGACATGGTTGTAAGTGAAGTTGCTGATCGACGCGCGATCTTGCCAGCGACCGCTGCCCGAGTGTTGGGTCACGGCCACGCCGAGGTCGACGCAGCGCCGCCAGAACGGCTCGTAGTCATAGGGGCTGTCGAGGGCAATGGTGTCGCAGTACCAGGCGGCCTTCTGCTGATCGATCCCCTCTGCCGCGCCAAGAATCGTCCGCTCCTGATTTCCGCGCAGCATGATCGCTCGGTAACCAAGCTGCTTGACGGCGTATTCCAGCTCTTCAAGCGCTTCGTCCGGCGTATGGGATGGAATGATCGCTACCGGCGCAAACCTTGCCGCATAGGGCGCGAACATGTCCGCCGTCATCATATTGTACGCACGCACCGCGGCCAGGTGCAGGTCACCCTGGGCCATGCCGTTGACGCTAAGCCCGAAGCTCGGATAGATCAGCGCGAAGTCGATGCCCAATTCGGGCAACCGCTCGTTCAGCAAAGCCGGTAGCAGCGCCGTGGCCTTGTCGAGCGTATCGCTAGTCACACCCCACCAGATGGTGCGCCG
>JAERMN010000631.1 GCA_016844625.1 Deltaproteobacteria bacterium | reverse complement strand
TAGTCTAATATCTCTTTGCGCTCGATGAGCTTGGCAAATCTAAATTCCTCGTTGGCGAAATAAAGCGCGACGCCGCTCTGTTGAGCCAAGCCGACGCTCCAATCTAGCAAGAGTACCAACAATGCGATCCAAATCACGGAAGAAGAGCCGCCGGGACTTACTAGCGCGTTGATCGAACCCGAAAGTGATTTCATCTTCTTAGCGAAACTCCTTGGACCTTTATTTGTCGGCGCTCTTGTCGCAGATTCGCGTGTTTCCAGCCTTTTGAAATATCCCTGAACCGCTAAATTGCGATTGCCCACTGGCCTGGCCAAAAAACGCCGGGTCATGAATCTGGCCAGGAAATTCGCGCCAACGCCTCAATTCTGGTTTTTTTCTCCTTTGGAGTCACTTACGGGGTTTCGTCTCTTGGTTCTCGAGTTGAGCGTGTCGACCATATCGCGAGCGAGCAGTTTCGTGAAAGCGTCAAGGTCCATTGCTTTTAATTGCTCTGTAGAGCGTTTCAGATATTCCGTCTTGGTCGCCTTTTTTACCCTTTTCATAAGCATTCTCCAAAGCCCGTGACAGCACTTTTTTCAACGCTTCAGGCGAAAACTTGCGCCCCATCGACCTGACGAACTCTACATCAGCCACCTCCGCGTTGGCTATGCCCCGGCTGTTATCGATTACGGCGAATGACAGCCGGCGATCGTCCTTGAAAGTCTCGGCAATTCTTGGAAAAGTCTCCACCGCGCCGACATGAGAGTTTACAAATACGTCCAGCGGCAAAGTTCGGCCGACGAGTTTGGCGCGCGGCAGCATGCCGTCGATAAAAGAGTCAACCGGATCGCGATAGACAAAAACCAGGCTCACCATGCGTCCGCTGTCGAGCGCCTGATTGATTCGTTCCAGCGCCGACCGATAACCCGCGAAGATGGTATCGTAAAGGATCTCCGCTGCCGCCACTGCATTGCTTAAGTCAGAGAGCTTTCGAATGCTCGTAGTTTTGCCGACCCCAGCACCGCCCACGACAAAAACAACTTGCCGGCGCCGGCCGGCCGCGGTCGGTTTCATTAGTGCGCGCCGGTAAAGCTCTCGCGTCAGCGCGCTCGCCGGTTCGTGCACCGCATCGCCCCAGCGCGTCCGAGCCGCCACGCTCGCTGAATCCTCCGCATCCATCCCGCCGGGAGCATAATCAATCGACAGTTCGCGCACGTTGTCAGTGCTAATCTCCTTGCCGTATTTCGCATGATAGCGGGCAATCGCCTCATCGGTGCGGCTTTCCAAATATTCCGCAAAACGCGCCTCGACCCGCCGTTGTGCTTCCGAGAGGTTCTGAGCTTTAACGATCCGCAGTTGGCCTGGGTAAAATCCCGAGTCCTCTGGCGCACGAACAGTCGTGCACGAGAACATCGACCAGATGAGGATCAACGTCGCCGCGTTGAGCGACCGCAATTTGAATCTGCGAGAGATAGGATTAGCTGCGCACGTTTTCACTGTAGGCATTGACAAATCTTGCGGCGATGCACGTTGATATTAAATAGCACAACGAACTGGCGAGCCGCGAGATCGAGCACGGATCTCGCCAATCCCAGGTAATCTTGAATCGTGATCGTATCCGCTAGGCTTTGGCGTATTTCCCGGTAAGCTGCGGCGTGTGACCTTCCTGCCCCTTGTCATGCCGTTGTAGCCGCGTCTCGCGCGCCCAAGTGCGCTTGAGATCGTCGCGGATCTTTACGTGCAGACGCCCCAAAGGTTCGGTTTCGAGCTCGATCAAGTCGCCATCTTGAAACGAATTCAAACCCCGGTGATTTGTGCCGAGTGCGAGCACGTCGCCGACCTCAAGCGGATGGATCGAGCTGACCCATTCGATACAGCGCGGAATTTTGTGCGCCATGTCGCTGGTGTTGTAGTTCTGCATCAACGTGCCGTTGTTCCACAGCCGCACTTGGAGATTATGCGGATCCTTGATCTCGTCAGCGGTCACAAGGTAGGGTCCCATGGGGCCGAAAGTGGCGCGCGACTTCATCTGATAGAAAGTGTTGCCGGATGGCGGCAAACCGCGCGCCGAGCCATCGATGAAGTTCGCATAGCCAAAAATATATTCCATCGCCCGCGCCGCCGGCACATTATCGGCGCGCTTGCCAATGACGAGCGCCAACTCGGCTTCGCCTTCAAAGATGGCGGCGGGCACATCGGGTAATACCATCGTATCACCGTCGCCAATGACCGAGCCCGGTGATTTATGAAAGGCATTGATTGGCGCCGGTTCTTTGCGCGTGCCATCTTCCAAATAGTTTACCGCCATGCAGTCGATATTGACCGGCCGAGGCAACGGCGGGCGAATCCGCACCTGTTGAAGCGGCACACCGGTGCCGCCGGCAACCGCTTTTTCCAACGCGCCGCGATAATCCGCAAAACTCTCGATCAAAGCGCTGATCAAATTATGCGGCCCAGTGTGCGGAATATCGCGCACCACCGCCGACACGTCCACAACATTGTCGCCCTTGACCACGCCGAG
>JAERMN010000630.1 GCA_016844625.1 Deltaproteobacteria bacterium | reverse complement strand
AGCGCCGAGACGAAATCGAACTCGGTGGCGATTAACTTAGGGTCGGTGATCTTCATGTACTTGGCGATGATGCGCTCGCTGTCGGCGCGGTTGCGCTTCAACGTGACGATAGACTCGGTGGCGCATTTCATGTAGCGATAGGCGAGGTCGCGGTTTTTGACCAGCCAGCTTTCCTCGACCACGACCGAAGTCCATGGAAAAGGTATCGCCATTTGCTGGGCGCTCGCCAACACGCGGAAGCCCAACGCGCGGGCGTTGTCGGTGGCCGCGGCGCCGAGAAAAGTGTATTGGATCGTGCCGGTCTTCAAGGCGGCGACGCGGCTTGAGTCGGCGCCCATCTGCAACATCTTGAGATCACGGTCGACGTTCAATCCATTCTTGCGGAATAGATAGCGGAACCCCTGGTCGGTGGAGGAGCCGAAGCGTGAGATGCCGGCGAATTTACCGGCGAGGTCCGCAATGCCCTTGATATCGGGATGGACGATCAGGTTCGATGCTAACCATGGCAGCGGGTTGCCCAAGATCGTCAGCTTTATGCCGCGCAGCCGCGCTTCGATCGAAACCGGTCCGCCGCCGGCAATCTGGACACTGCCGCCAAGCAGCGCGGCGATGTTCATCGTGCCGCTGTTTATGTAAAGCAGTTCGCCTTCGAGGCCGTGTTTGGCGAAGATGCCGCGATCCTGGGCGACCCAAAGGAAGGATTGCGTGGCATTGACCGCCGAGTAGGAAATGCGCAGCTTGTCGGCGCCGGCGGCTTGGGAGGTCAGACCAAAGACGGCGATCGACGCTAGGGCTAAGAGAAATCCGCGGTACATATTGCGATTCATCATGACCCATTGGATACAGTGCTTCTGCTGGCAAGGTCAAGGGATTGTATTGGCCCATGGTGCTGATTTATAAACCAGTAGGAGGAAAAGTTTCATGGCAACCCGTTGGTTATTCAAGACCGAACCGAGTGTTTATTCCTATCAGCAGTTGGTTAAAGACAAATCGACGATGTGGGACGGCGTGGGCAACAATCTTGCGCTGATGCATCTCAAAGACATCAAAAAAGGCGAGCAGATTTTTATCTACCACACCGGCGACGAGCGCCAGGCGGTGGGCATCGCGCGCGCGCTGGGCGGCGCTTATTCTGACCCGAGCAAGGACAATCCGCGCATGCTGGTCGTCGATATCGAACCGGTGAAAGCCTTGGCCAAGCCGGTTACCTTGGCGGAAGTCAAAGCGGACAAGAAATTGGCCAAATTCGATCTGGTGCGCAACTCGCGTCTGTCGATCATGAAAGTGACCGACGAGCAGTGGGACGCGATGATGGAAATGTCCAAGAAAAAGTAAAAACTAAAGGGGCCTCAGGCTTTCCCGTGAACCAGATCTCGGAAATTGCACCGCGGAGGCGCCGAGGACGCTGAGTAAAGAGTTTTTGATTAACAAATTCTCCGAACTCGGCGAACTCTGTGTCTCTGTGGTGAATACATCTTCACAGGAAACCCGGAATAACCAGATTAAAAAGGCAAAAAGTAAAAAAGGATACCAAGATGGCGGACGAACATAAGCACGAACACAAGGGCACACACGAGCACGGGCACGATCATAATGATCATGATCATAGTCATTCGCACGAAGACGCGCACGCGCACGGCGGTGCTCACGTACACGAAGATACTCACGCGCATGACCACGAACATGGCCATTCGCACGACCACGGCGACGATCACAAGAGCCGCTTTCACGATCCGGCGCATGCGGCGGAGTTCGACCAGCGCGGCATGTCGGATATGCGAAGTCACTTGACGACTAAATTGATCGAAGCGCTGACGCTCAAAGGCGATGAGTTGATACTCGACTTGGCGACCGGCACGGGCCGTGTGGCGCGGCCGTTGGCGCAGCAGATCAAGAACGGCCGCATCGTCGGCGTCGATGAAGCGATGGCGATGCTTGATGTCGGCCACCAGCACAAAGAGCCGATCGCGCACTACGTCCAAAGCGCCGGCGAGGCGGACAAGCTGCCTTTCAAGAGCGGGACTTTCGACCGCGCTTTCGTTTCGTTCAGCTTGCACCACTTCGGCAATCCCGCCGGCGTTGTAAGCGAAGTGCTGCGGGTGCTCAAGAACGGCGGGCGGTTCGTCGTGCTCGATCCGATTATTGAAGAAGCCAAAGACAGCGTCGATATCGCGCTTGAGGCGAAGATCAATCAGGTCTTCCGCCGCACCCATGGCGGCGGCTTTCGCTTTCACACGGCGAGCAGCATTCAGCGCTTGCTGACCAAGGCGGGTTATCGTGTGCCGCGCACCAGCGTGCTTTCTTATCCTTTCAATCAAGAAGGCATGGACGGTCTGCCTACCGGTCGTCACTGGCTCGAAGCCGCGTTGGAGCTGGAAAAGGAAGCGCCGGAACTCGCCGAGCGCATGAAGAAAAACTATTTCACCTGGCACTCACATGGCGATCATGCCCATGTGAAGGGGAGCTTTTCTTACGCGCTGATTACGGGCGTGAAGCCGGCGTAG
>JAERMN010000629.1 GCA_016844625.1 Deltaproteobacteria bacterium | reverse complement strand
AGTCAGCGCGATGATCAAACCGATGGCGCCTAGGTGATGGTAAATCCACCCATAAAGAACCGGTTCGCCGGCGGCGAATACGCGAGTGTTGGAGTCTTCCACTTCTTTGATCGCCCGTTGGATGCGCTCGAACAGCGCGCCGTAGTTGAGCCGTTCTTCGTGAAACGCGGCGCTAATCAACGCGGCCTTGCCGTCTTCGGAAACCAGGCGACCGACGATGGTGGGATTGGCGTAAACGATATTGCGCAACTGCTCGATTTCGTCGGCGCTGCGCGGAACGTTGGGCCACATGACCGGTTGCACCTCGATGCCCCAGGCCGTGGCGCGCACGTCTTTTACCTTCTGGCGTGCCAAAGAAAAGATTTGATAGTTATTCACCCCAGGCGTGCGTTCGATGATTTCGGTCAGCTTCTTGATCTTCTCCAACACCGTAACGTTGAAGATGTCGCCGTCGGTGACTTCGACGGAAATCAGCACGACGTTGGCGCCGCCGAAGGTTCTCCAGAACTGGTTATGAACTTGAATGTAAGGATGATTCTTCGGCAAGAGGTCCGCGAACGCGGTGTAGATTTCGATTCTTAACGCGAGGTAGGAGAAAAATAGCGTAACCAGAACGATGACAGCGAGGATGAGGGCACGTTTTCTGACGACCCAGATTGCCAGTTGCCTCATGGAACGCGGCCCAAATCCTTGGCTGCAGATCCGCTGTTGATCTTAAGCCTTTGCCAAAACGCGCCGCCGTTCCCCGTGCGCAGAACGACGCCACGATTGCCGACGACCAATCCAAAGCCGTCCTTGCCAAACGCGATGCCGTTCAAACTGGCGCGCGGAATTTCGCCATGCGCCGGCTGCCAGTGCTTGCCGTCAGGGTCGGATCGCAGCAAGGTACCACGCTCGCCCACGGCCCAAACTTGGTCGTGCGACATGGCGGCGGCGAATAGATGATTGGCTTCCGCCGATTTATTCTCTGCGCCTCGTTGGCGGATGACTTCCCAGCCATTGCCAGCGCGGATTTTCAGCACCAGGCCGTCTAGTCCGAAGGCATAGCCGGAATTCAAGCCGTTAAGTTGCAGCGCAAAGAGATTGCGGCTTTCGCCACTGGAAAAGGTAACCTCAATGGGACTTTTTTGTTTCAGCCAAGTCTTGCCGCCATCGCGCGTTTGAAAGATGACACCGAACTCACCGACGATCCAACCGCGGGATTGATCGACGAAAGCGACGGCGCTAAAGGTAAAATCTCCCGGTATTGACGAACTCGCCCATGACCGGCCGCCATTTTCCGTGCGCAAGGTTGTGCCGCGGCTGCCGACGACCCAGCCGCCGCTCTCATCAAGCATTGCCAGGCCAAAGAGATGTTCGGTTGTGCCGGCTGGTTGCGCACGCCAGCTTTTGCCGCCGTCGGTGGTGTGGAGAATGGTGCCGTAACTGCCGGCGATCCATCCTTTGTCTCGATTGACAAACCGGACGCTGAATAAGGCGCTCGGTGTCGGGCTCCGCTGAATCTGCCAAGTTAGACCGCGATCCGCGGAGTGCAAAATCGCGCCGTAATAACCAACGATCCAGGCGCGCTCATCGACGATGTGAACGCTGTAGAAATTCTCGTTGAAAGCAGTTTCTTTGAGAACGCCGCCGGCGTGAGAGCGAGAAATCAGGGGGGCTAGTTGCAAAACCAGCCCGGCGAACAACGCAATAAGGGCGCGCATGAAAGCGGACTAAGAGATTATCAGATATGGTGGTGTATTCGCACGGAGCGGCGGACGCGATTATTCGATCGATCCGCCGCGCATGATGCTTTCAAGAGTCGCCAGACTGAACATACTGGCTGGATATCCCCTGTTATAGGCGCGCGTGGCACTGACAATCGTTGTCCGGCCATTTTGCACGTTGGTGATGGTCACGTCCCCCACTGACCAAACTTCGCGCCCATCGGCGAGTTTGACCGGGGTGAACATACCAAACTGTTCTTTCCAGTATTCGCCTCGTTTATCCCAAATCAAAGTCCAATGGGTGTCGTAGGTCACTTTATTGAGATGCAACAGCTTCCTCGGGTAGCAGTAGTTGGGATCCTTGGGCGTGACTTCGAGGACGTAAGTGTCGACCACTTCCCATTTCTCATCGAGGGGCAAATAGTCGCCCTGTTTACGATGAAAAGGAAAATGCTCCTGGCTCAAGTTCGCCAGCATTTTCTTTTCACCGAGAAATTTGTAGTTGAAGTCGGTGATCTTGCCGTTGAAGCTATTGATATCGTCCAAGTTAAACTCGCTGGGCGCCAAGGTCTGGCATCGTTGTGTCGTGGTCGCCCGGCGAATCCGCCGGATGCTCGGGATATAGATATACAAATCATCGGCACGATTGGGGTCCGAGTAACGAATCTCCAATGTTGTCGTGCCCGCCGCGTCACGCGGGTAACTGTCGATGCGCAGCTGCATGTAGTCGATATGTTCGTAGCCGGGAATGGCGGGCCGCGGATCGGAATTATATCGGGTCCTGGGAAAGAGAAAGTA
>JAERMN010000147.1 GCA_016844625.1 Deltaproteobacteria bacterium | reverse complement strand
CATTCTTGCCAATCTGTCCTTTTCGCTTTTCGAAGCGGGGGTTATTTTTCTGCTGTTCTCGACGCAGTTGTTTTTTCCCGACCCGCAGTTCCGTTTTTACTATTCGTTCCTCTATATTTTTCTCGCCGTCGGCTTGGTGGTGGGCAAGAAAGATGTCCGTGCGGGCGTGCTCGGACTGTTCTCCCGCGGAAGTCCCGCGGGAGTGTTGGAAAAGCACTAGACTCGCATCGAACTTCGTGCCAGCTTTATTGTGAATAGGACGAGTCTCTCGAGCGTCTGTTCAATGACGGAGGGTTGAAAGCATGGCACTGAAACCGACAGGGATCATCAGACAGCTCGGTTGGCGCGCCTTTTTTCAGCTGCTCACCCACCTGCCGAGTTTCGCCAAACTGTTTTCGCGCTTGATCAAAGACCCGCGGGTGTCGGCGAGTCCCAAGCTGATCGTCGCGGGAATTTTGGCTTACGTGATTTTGCCGACCGATTTAATCCCTGATTTTCTCGTCGGCGTGGGGCAGTTGGACGATCTCGCCGTGATTCTCGGTGGCTTGAAACTATTTTTGCGGTTTTGCCCGTCTGAAGTCGTGCAGGAACATCTCAAAGCGATTTCGGCGGGACGCTAAATCCAAAAGTGAAAATGAAAAGGGGTGTATGAAATACGCCCCTACGGTCGCCTCTTGAGGCTTTGGTGAGATCTGCCGCGCCGGCGATTTTAGTGCTTTGCGGCGGCTTTTTCTTCCTTGATATTATTGTGGATCATGCGTGGCACGCCGCCGCAGCTAAAGCAGCGCGGCGGTTCATGTTTGGTTTCGCCTTCGGGGTAACGCATGAAGCGGCGGTAAAAGGGTTTCTCGGTGCCGACGAAGTCGTCGTAGTAAAACGCCAGCTTGCCGCACTCGCTGCATTGTAAATATTTCGCCATGGTTTCCCCTGTGAGCCGTTCGGTTTATTGTTTCGGAAAGAATACTCACGAACCTTGGCAAGGTCAATATCGGCGCAGACAGGGTTGAGAAACGCGCGAATTTGTTGCATGGGATATTCTATATTAACCCCGCCTCTTGAGGCGGGCACAAAATTATGGGGTATCCAAAGGGGGCGAGCATCCCCTTTGCAATTATTTCAATTGGCGGCGGGGTCAAATCCCCGCCCGCGAAGTGGCTTCGTTTAATAGACAATTAACTGAACTTGGCGTGCCCAACGATAACGTGACGTAATTATAAGGAGGATACCACTATGGCGATCAGACTATTTAATTCTCAAGCTTCGATGTTTTGCGAGAAAGTGCGCGTCGTCTTCGCGATGAAAAAACTGCCCTATGACGTGGTTGACGTGCGCAAGGACGAGCGTAAGTCGCTGATCGAATCCACCGGCCAGCGCAAAGTGCCGTCGATGGACTACAACGGCGAGTGCGTGATCGACTCGACGGTCATCTCGGCCCGTCTGGAAAAGGACAATCCGGCAAACAGCATCTATCCTGAGGGCGCGGCCAACAAAGGACTTTGCCTGGCGCTCGAAGACTGGTCGGATGAAGTTCTGATTCACGCCAATCACGCGATCCGGCGCGCCGAGACCTCGGAGGCGCGCCAGAAAGCCGAAGCGGAGTGGGACACCCACTTCAACACGCTCGATCAAATGTACAGCGGCAAAAAATTTCTCTTTGAGCGCATGACCGTGGCCGATATTTCGATCTTTTCACAGCTGCACTATCTCTACACGACGGTGAAATACGAAATTCCGGCGCAGTATAAAAACGTCAACGCGTTCATGGAAAACATGCGCCAGACGCTCAAGCTCGAATCCCTCGCCGACAGTTTTGATGCGCCGTCGCTCTAGGACGACTCGATGAAGAAAGACGTGGTCATCCCGCGCTTGGGTTCGAGCGATGAGAGCGACGAGGTGCGTATCCTGCGCTGGATCAAGAGCCAGGGCGAGAGCGTGAAGAAGGGCGACGCGCTGCTCGAAGTCGAGACCGACAAAGTCAACGTCGAAGTTGAAGCGCCGGAGGACGGCACGCTGGGAGAAATCAACGCCAAGGTCGGCGACTTCGTCAAGTTTGGCGCGGTGGTCGCGGTCATCGAAAAGTAAATCTCGAATCGATCCAAATAATTCCGTTTAGCTAGCGGCCGTGTGTTTAGGCGCTGCGCCGGTAGCGCGCTGGAACCGCCAAGCAAAGCTCCGGCGCAAAACTTTCGCACCAACGAATGGTGTCCCATCTTACAACAAGCGAGTCTAATTCTAGCCGCGCCGAAGGCGCTGCTACGCTCTCAACCAGGCACTGACGCGTAAATGGAAGAACGGTATTCGCGTCTGCTAGCGCATACTTGCTGGACTGGCTGTCTGATCGGCGCCGTGGCGACGCTCTATTTCCTCTTCGGACTGGCGGGTTATGTTCAAAGTGCTACGTTAAATTTTGCCGTCGCCACCGTTCTGGCCGGCGCGCTGGTGTTTTTCCTCTATCATTTCTTTACTCAGCCCAAGGGCGCCGGTTGGATCGGCTGGTCGCTCTGGGCGGGCATTCTGATCGTTGTCACCGCTGAAGCGATTCTCGGCTTGTTGCCGCCCATCAGCCGTGACGAGCTGACTCATCATCTGGCAATTCCCAAACTCTACGCCAAAGCCGGACGCATCGTTGAGGTGCCGATGGCGCCCTATGCTTACTATCCGATGCTGGTCGATATGTTGTTCACGCCGTGGCTTTACTGGGGCTACGATTTTGTGCCCAAGTGGATTCATTTCCTCTTCTCCGGCCTCACCGCACTGCTCCTCTACGCCTATTTGGCGCGGCGCATGAACCCCGTCTATGGCTGGCTCGGCGCTTTTTTCTTGTTATCGACGCCGGTGATTTTTCGGCTCGGCCATTGGGGCTACAACGATCTCGCTCTCGTTTTCTATACAACCGCTTCTCTCTTGTGTTTCCTCAGGTGGCGTGAAGAGCGCGGGTCGAATAGCTGGCTGGCGTTGGCCGCGCTGTCGCTCGGTTTCGCTCTGGCGACTAAGCCCAATGGTCTGGTCGCCGCTCTCTTGCTCGCGCTGCTGTTCGGTCTGGTGATCGTCAAGCCGCCGCAGCGAAGTTTTGCGGCGATAAGCCGCGAGGTTTTTTGCTTTGGCGCCCTGGCGCTCGCGCCTTTCTTGCCTTGGCTGGTTAAGAACTGGTGGCAAACCGGCAACCCGCTTTTCCCATTTTTCGGCAGCGTCTTTGGCGCGCGGCTGGCGTCGGGTCCAGTCGGTCCGGAGGCCGCCAGTTTCACCGGGATCGGCATCTTGGACAAGCGGGAACATCTTTACGGCGAGAATATCTGGCAAATCATCGCGCTACCGCTGAGAGTTTTCTTCACCGGCCAAGATGACGCCCCGCAATACTTCGACGGCGTGCTGACGCCGGTTCTGATTCTCTTTCTGCCCTGGGCGTTTAAGGGAAAGTGGCTGGAGGAAAAAAAACTCCTCGTAAGCTTCGTGCTTTTGTTACTGCTCTACACGGTATTTCTGGTCGAAATGCGGATCCGCTACATTCTCGCGGCGGTGCCGCTGCTGGTGATTTTGTTCGCCTACGGCGTGTTCAACACTTATCTGAGCATCAAACGGCCCGTTGTCTTAGCCCTTGTCTTGCTTTCGTTCGCCGGATGGCACGGAGTTTACTCAGTGAAATATTTTCGCGCCGCCGAGCCGTTGGCGTATCTCACCGGCACCGTTAGTCGGACGGAATACTTGACCCGTGCGCTGCCGGAATATTCCGCGTTCGACTATATCAATCGCCAGACTTCCAATGACGCCAAAGTTTATCTTCTCTTTGTCGGCCGGAGAGCGTATTATTGCGAGCGAAACTATTTTCACGACGGCGGCGACCTGCCAGGATTTCTGCTGGGCGCGATTCGCGTTGCCAAGACCGCCGAACAAATCGAGCAGTCGCTCCGACAAAACCAAATCACCCATCTCATGGCGCGCGAGGATTTGCTGGCTCGTTTTCTCAGTAACAATCTGACTCCGGAGCAAGGTCGGCTGTGGAACGAATTCGCCGGCCGCACGCTCAAGCTCGGTTTTCGCGAGCGCGGCTACGCCGTTTATCAACTGCATGGCTAATTCCATCGAGCTTTCGATTATCATCCCGGTTTTCAACGAAGCGGAGAATCTCGCTGAGGTGATCGGCAAGATTCATTCGTTAAACTTGCCGCCATTAGAAATCATCGTCGTCGACGACGGTTCCACCGATGACAGCGCGGAGATTGCCATGGGCGCAGGCGCCAACGTAGTGCGCCACCCGTATAATATCGGCAATGGCGCGGCGGTGAAGAGCGGCATGCGCGCGGCTAAGGGAAGATTAATTCTCTTGCTGGACGGCGACGGCCAACATAAACCGGAAGACATTCCCAAACTGCTCGCCGAGGCGGCCAACTATCACATGGTGGTGGGCGCGCGCGGCAAAGGATCGAAGCTGAGGTTTCACCGTTACGTCGCCAATACGGTTTATAATCTCTTGGCTTCCTATGTGACGCAATTCAAAGTCCAGGACCTGACCTCCGGATTTCGTTTGCTGTCGCGGCGCGACGCCGTGCGCTTCATCGATCTATTACCCAACACCTTCTCGTATCCAACCACGCTGACTTTGGCTTTTCTGCGCTCGGGACTGACGGTGAAGTATGTGCCAATCCAATCGCTCTACCGTTCCGGCCAGAGCAAAATTAGCCTGGTTACCGATGGTATTCGCTTCTTGCTGATTATCACCAAGATCGCCACCTTGTTTTCGCCGTTCCGGGTGTTTCTGCCGGTGAGTCTATTCTTTTTTCTCGCCGGCATGGCAAACTATGCCTATACTTACTTTACGGAAAATCGCTTCACCAACATGTCGGTGTTCGCGTTCACGACTGCGGTGATCATCTTTATGCTCGGCTTGATCTCAGAACAGATCGCGCTGCTGCGCATGGAGAGGCAACAATCCGGCCGACGCTTTGACGACGGCTGAGCGATGCGTCGCCGGCAATTCGTCCGCGGCTGCGTGATTAGAGCGCGATAGCATGAGCCCTAGTCTGGTTACTTCGGCGCCCCAGCGCTACAGCGCGATCATCGCGCTTACGATCTGGGCGATTTTAGGCGGAGCGTGGTTGCTCTTTTCGACGCCGCGCGGCGTTGGGCTGAGCCCGGACTCCGCCGTTTACGTCGGCGCCGCGCGAAGTCTCTTGCAAGGGCATGGCTTCAGCATGCCTACGGACGCCGGCGGTTTCGCGCCGATCGCGCATTACCCGCCGCTCTATTCCGTATCGCTTGCCATGCTCGGCTCCCTCGGCCAGGATCCCCTGGTTGCCGCCCGGTGGGTCAATACTCTCTTATTCTGCGCGAGTATGTTCTTCGTCGGCCTCATCGCGTTTCAGGCGACCGCATCCTTGCCGTTATCGCTGAGCGCGGCGGCACTGCTGGCTACCGCCTATCCGGTTGTGCTCGTCCACACGATGGCATGGTCGGAGCCGCTGTTTCTGTTTTGCCAACTCGCCGGAGTTTTCTTTTTGCTCCGATTTTTTTGGCAAACTGAGCAGTTCCACCTGGTCGCGGCGGCGACCGCTACGGGACTCTGCATTTTGAGTCGCTACGCCGGCTTCGCGTCAGTCGTCGCCGGATTGGCCGCGATTCTTTGGCTGTACGAAAAACCACTAAGGCAAAAATTTCGCGCCGGCGTGATCTTCCTTGCCGTCAGTCTGACACCGATCAGTTTTTGGCTGGTTCGGAACCAGTGGACCACAGCTAGTGGAACTAATCGGCGCTTGTCTTTTCATCTCCTCGGCTTTGAGCATATAAACGGTGCCGTTGAGGCGGTGGCGAGTTGGTTCTCGGCTTTTTGGGATGCTCCAGCTGAAGCACAGGTCCTCGCGGCTAGCCTTGGCCTATTTGCGGCTTTTGCATGGTGGCGGATGGGCCGAGACCGCGCGCCCGCGGGACCCGCGGAGATTTATCGCCGATCCCGGCAGATGGTCTGCCTGTCGGCGCTGACGGTTGTCACCTATCTAGGCCTGCTCTTTGTGACAATCTCTTTTCTCGATCATCACACGCCGCTCGACTCGCGTATTCTTTCTCCTGCCTATGCGATGGCGGTGCTTACGGGAATCTCACTGGCGTTGTCAGTTGGGCAGCAAACGCAAAGACAGCAGTTTTTTGCGGCGTCTACCGGGATCGCTATTTTTTTTGTCGCTCTACAAGTGCCGCGCACTTGGATATGGTTGGACTTCGTTCGCCGTGAAGGCGTTGGATATAATGCTCGCGTGTGGGCACAATCGGAGTTGCTAAATTGGTTGCGGCAGGTTGATCCGGCCACCAAGCTTTTTTCCAACGCGCCGGATCTTATTTATATGCTTCTTGGCCGGTCGAGCGGCACGATTCCCAGCAAGGTTCACCCGGATACCCGCGCGCCCAACCCCGAATTCGCTGTGCAGCTGAGGAAATTGCAGGAAACTTTACGCGTCAACAAAGGCCTACTTATCATCTTCGACAGAGTTAATTGGCGTTGGTATTTGCCGACGGCGAAAGAACTCGAATCGATCATCCCATTGATCGCTATTGCGCGGACCGATGACGGGGTCATTTACCAATCGAGAGAAAATTGATATCCGGCCGGGCGTTTCCACGCCCAGCCGTTATTATTTTTCAATCGTGACTCGCCGCCGTCCGCGGAAATTTATCTTCTCTTTATCGGCCGGAGAGCGTATCATTATCAGAGAGATTATTCTCACGATGGCGGGGTACTAGCGGGAATTCTGTGGGGAGTGTTCGTGCACTCTAGGACGCGGAATAAGTCGACCGAGCGCTGCCACAATGAAACAAAGGAACATTACTCATCACAACATCGGCGACGGCGCGGCGGTGAAGAGCGGGCTGCGCGCGGTAGACTGATCGTCCTGATGGACGATGATGGTCAGCACAAACCGGAAGGTATTCCCATGTTGGTGGCGCAAGCGGCTAGCTCTCGCAGGGTCGTCGGCCTCCGCGCCAAAGCATCGAAGCTTCGTGTTCCCCGTTACGCGGCCAATGCTCTCGATAACGTTTATACGGACATCACAGAGCATTATTTCACAAACATGGTAGTTTTTTTGCTGACCACGGCGGCGGTCATCTACCTGCCCGGATGGGTTTCCGCGCAGCGCGCTTTATAGAGGGGAGAGGTGCTCCTTTCGTGGCGCGGCAAAACAGATGTTGAAGACGAGGATGGGTCGCCTATTAGCGTCGCCTCGCACGTGGATTCCATGAAAGTTTGTTATTGGGGAACCTTTGAACGCGAATATCCGCGCAATGCTGTGCTCATCTCTGGCCTGCGGCAAAACGGCATTGAAGTCATCGAGTGCCATT
>JAERMN010000146.1 GCA_016844625.1 Deltaproteobacteria bacterium | reverse complement strand
GCGTTCATTCAAAGGGATTTCTGGCCATCGGCGGCCTTGGGTAGAATCCAGGAGACAAAGCCGCACGCCACCGCGCTCGCAGCCACCGCCACTGGCACGGAAAGAATTGCCGCCATGCTGCCAATGCAAATAGCGCCCAGCGAACCGAAACCGCGGTCGAGAAAAAATAAGCTCATCGCGCGTCCGAGCATGTGATCGGGACACTCCTCTTGAATGATCGCCCGCGCCAGCACCCGATAGCTCATCTGCATGGAACCGACAGCCGCGAGCAATAGCACGGACAAAATTAGCAACGGCGAGAGCGCGAAAAGAAAAATCGCCACCGCGTAGATCAGACTCGCGCCCACCAACAGCCGGCGCATACCTCTAAGCCGGGTATGGGTTGAGAGAAAAAAACTGATCAGCACCGCGCCCACGCCGGGGGCCGCAACCAGCACGCCGTATCCGGCCGGCCCGACATGCAAAACTTCCTGGGCAAAGTAGGGTAGAAACTGCGCATAGGAGATACCGAAAAAACCATTGGAGTACGTCGTCAGGATCGTCGCAAATACCCGGCGGTTCTCGCGCATATAAGAAACGCCGGCGACAATGTCCTTTAACCAATCGCCCTTCGCCGCGTTTACCGGCGTAGCTTGAGCCGGCATCTTCCAGAGCGTAACCAGCATACCGATAATCGACAGCGCCTGCACCAACAGACAAGGACCGGGACCAACCAAGGTCAGCAAAACGCCGCCGATGGACGGACCGATCACCTTGGTCAAGTTGTGCGTTGCCGAGTTGATCGCCAGCGCGCTCACCACTCCTTCCTGCGGCACCAACGAGACGATGACGACCTGCTGCGCCGCCGTGCTAAACGAGCTCACGATCGCCATGAAAATCACCAGCACGACGATATGCCAGAACTCAAGCAGGCCGGCGAAAACCAGAAAAGCGAAAGTTAGGCACTGAATCAGATTGGCGATGCGGCTAAGCATCAGTAGCTTCATGCGATCCATCCGGTCGGCGATCACGCCGCCGATGGGACCGAAGATAAAACGCGGCGCAAACTCGCAGAATCCGAGCACGCCCAAGTAGAATGCCGAGCGAGTCAGCTCCCAAGCCAGCCAGTTTTGCACGACGAAATGAATATACTCGCCGGTCTCAGCCGGAAAATAACCGAACGTGAAGCGGCGAAAATCAGGGTAGCGCAGTGCCGGGGGGAGTCTCACGTGATGAAATAAGCCTTATCGACGAAACCGAGCGCTGGTCGGCTGATGATTACCAGCGCTGACTATATTACGCGCCGATCGCCAAGTCCAATTTGTCGTTTGCGGTCAAAGGTTCTTGTCACTCCGCGCAATTTCGATTACAAGAAACTATCGCGAATCGACAGTTCTCGGAGGTTCACTTGAAACAGAAAGCTGAACCGCTCACGGCAACAGCAGAAGAGGATGGCAACTGGTGGGATTTTTGTCCGATCTGTAATACCAAACTAGTAAACCAGAAGTGTAAGTATATCTGCCCGAGCCCAGAATGTAATTTTTTCATGAGTTGCAGTGAATTTGATCTTTGATGATAACCCGCTGGCGATCTTAACCGCATTGGGGTACAAGACAAAAATCATGGCGAAAACCGCTGGCATCGTCATCATCGGCAATGAAGTCCTGTCGGGGAAGACCCAGGATATCAATTCGCATTTTTTCTGCACCGAGCTGCGCCAGTTGGGCGTCGAAGTGCAAAAGATCTCGACGATCCAAGACGAGATTGAGCTCATCGGCCGCGAGGTCGCCGAGTTTTCCAAGCGCTTCGATTTTGTTTTCACTTCCGGCGGTGTCGGCCCGACCCATGACGACGTCACCATCGAAGGCATCGCCCACGGCTTTGGCGTCAAAGTCGTCTGCCATCCGGATATCGAAAAGCGCATGCGCCAGCGCCTCGGCGCCGATCTAAACGAAGCGCGGCTGCGCATGGCCAACGTGCCGGACGGTGCCACGCTGCTCTGCGCCGATGCCCCGTTCGCGCCGATCGTCAACATTCACAATGTTTACATTTTCCCCGGCATCCCGAGAATTCTCCAAGAACGCTTTCACGCCATCAAAGAGCGCTTTCGCGACACGCCTTATTATCTCAAGAATGTTTACGTCAAACATGGCGAAGGGATTATCGCGTCAATGTTAAATGACCTGCTGGTAAAATTTCCCCAGCTCATGCTCGGCTCCTATCCGGTCCTCGACTTGCCCGAATACAAAGTCAAAGTCACTTTGGAGTCGAAGGACGCCAACTATCTCGATCAGGCGCTTAAAACCTTCGTCGCCTCCCTGCCAAAAGATTCGGTGCACCGCATCGATTAAACACTGGCCACCGCGCAGCGCAGCAATCCGACCATGACCGCGTTGCGCCGCATCGATTAGATTCTTACGCATGGCCGATCAAACCGCCGATCAACCTTCTTGGGGCGTGCTGCCACCGTTCAAAAAGGCGCCGCTGCCGCCCATGCCGGGCATGCTCCGAGCGTTGGGCCCCGGCGTGGTTTTCATGGCGCTGGCGCAGGGCAGCGGCGAACTGATCTTTTGGCCTTACACGATTGCCAAGTATGGCCTGACTTTTTTGTTCTTGCTCATCCCGGCTTGCCTGCTCCAGTTTCCCGTCATCTACGAGATCGGCCGCTACACTTTGCTCACCGGCGAAAGCATCTTTCAGGGTTTTATCCGCCTCAATCGTCACTTCGCGTTTTTTCTGTGGATCTTAATGGCGCTGTCATTTCTTTGGTTCGGCGCCTTCGCCGCCGCCGGCGGTACATCGATCGCCGCGCTCACCGATTTTCCCACCGGCTGGTCGCGTCGAGAGCAGACGCTGTTCTGGGCTTACGCGACGATGGCGCTATTCTTATTCGCGATCCTACTCAGCAAGGTTATCTACAAATTAATCGAAGCTTTCATGTCGGGCGTGGCCATCTTCACCTTAGTCGGACTCATTTGGGCCAGTGCGAATGTCGAGGTGTTGCATGCGCTGCCGGCATTTCTTAAAGGCCTGGTCATTCCCCAGTGGCCGATGCCGCGACCGTGGGACCCGGCCGACGCGACTAAATTGTTAACCGCCATCACCTTCGCTGGACTCGGCGGCTTCTGGACGCTTTTCTACTCCTATTGGATTCGCGACAAAGGCTCGGGGATGGCGCACTATGCGGGCCGCTTGACCGGACCGATCACCGGCAAGCCCGAAGCGATCCCGGACTCGGGCTCACTACCGACAAACGACGAAGGGCTAGCCCATGTACGGCGCTGGCACCGTTTCATGTTTTGGGACATCGGCATCGGCGTCATGGGCAATCTCATCACTACGCTGCTCACCTGTCTGCTCGCCTACGCGCTGCTCTTTCCCAAAGGTCTTCTCCCGCAAGGCTACGAGATCGCCGTCGTGCAAAGCCGCTTCTTCGAAGCGAGCTGGGGTTGGTGGGGTAGAATCTTTTTCTTAATCATCGCCGCCGCGTTTCTTTCCGACACTTGGCTCGCCACCGTCGATGCGGTGAGCCGAACTCACGCCGACTGCGTCTATGGCTTTTTCCCGCGCAGCCACAAGATCGCTTACCGCAAATGGTATCTGTTTTTTCTGCTGCTTCTGACCGTCATCACCGGCGTCACCGTGCAGCTAAATGAGCCCGGCACCTTGATCTTGTTTTCCGCCGTCATCGGCTTCGTCGGCACGGTGATCTATTCCGTTGCGCTGATCTTGCTCAATCACGTCTACCTGCCGCGTCACCTGCCGAGCGCGGCCAAACCGGGCAAGCTCAATTTCTTTTTCATGCTGATTTCCTGCGCCGCATACTTCGCCCTCGCCACGCTGTACGTCTTGACGGTGCTAAAAGTCATCTAAGCGGCGCGGGATCGACATCATCGCCAATCCTGCTCTCTGTCTCCGTCTCCGTCTCCGTCTCCGTCGCCATTTTCTGTTAATGGATTTGCCTCCGCCAAGCTGTTACCCTAGCTGAAATTTCATCGGAGGAATCACCTTGACTGAGATCATGAATTGGATCATGGACTCCATCCGCGCCTACGGCGCGTGGAGCGTGTTTGCCGGCGTGATTATCGAATCGGTGATTGTGCCGATCCCCTCGCCACTGATCATCATGGGCGCGGGCTTCATACTGATCAGCGCCGACTTGAAGTTTCTCGATGCGCTGACGCCGATCCTGCTGCAAATAGTTTTACCTGGCGCCGTCGCATCGACCTTGGGCGCTTACATTGGCTACGCCATCGGTTACTACGGCGGCAAACCGATGGTCGATCGCTGGGAGCGATTTTTAGGATTTAGTTGGCGAGATGTCGAGGCGCTGGAACGCCGCTTCAAGAGCGGCCAGGTGATTACATCGATTTTTCTTCTGCGCGCGCTGCCGATATTTCCGCTTTCGGTGATTTCTGCGGCGGCGGGTTTGCTGCGTCTGCCGCTCAAGCAGTTTAGCCTTTGGACGTTTTACGGCACCATCCCGCGCTGCCTGTTTCTCGGTTATCTGGGCTGGGGAATGGGCGAGACCTATCACGGTATCGCCAAAGGCATCGACAAGGCGGAAGGCATTGTCTCCGGTCTGTTAATCGTAGCGATTTTCGCGGTGATTGTCTGGTTGCGCGCGCGGGTGCGTGGCAAGATTCTCGACAATGGCTAAAGCCAAATTTCGCAGCTAAAGTTAGACCCTCGGTGGAGCGCGGTGGGAGCCTGGAGTCGCGAAGGCACCCAACTGGCAAATTTCAAGAGTCATTCTTCTCGGCGATCCATCGTCTAGCGCGTGATGCATCTACCGATTGCACCCGTGTGCGCGGCTGGCTTAGGGGGAGATCTCCTATGCCTTCGCGACGGCAGGCTTGCACCCCGCTCTTTGCCGCAAATTCGACTGCGGAATTCAGGCTAGATCCAGCCCAATTCCGAAGCGATCTGCCAACCGAGAAATAGCCCGAAGCCGACGCTGGCGACACCGGCAAACACGCGGATCCAGCGGTTCATCAGGGTAAAGCGCTGCGCAGTGAGAATAAACGGCAAGCTGATAATGCCGCTTAAAAGCAGCATCCCGCCGACTGAGCCCAAGCCGAAGATTACGATGTAAAGTAAACCGCTGAGCGGCGACTCGATGGTCGAGAGCACCAGCAGCATCAGCGCCGCGCTGCCGGCCAGGCCATGCACCATGCCGACGATAAATGGCCGGCGCATCGCGTTTAACGGATGCTTATGGTGATGGTTCAGCTGGGGATTTTCATGGACGTGAAAATGCGTGTGAGTTTCCGGATTGTGACTATGAGTATGCAGATGCACGCGCTCCGCGCCGAAGCTTTTGCGCAGCACGTTGATACCGAGGAGCACCAACATCAGCGCCACTATCAACTCTAAGCCGGAACCTAACCGCGGTGGAATCGACACGCGTAAACCGATGACGACCAGACCCACTAAAAACAATGTTGTGGTATGGCCCAGGCCCCAAAAGGCGCCGATCAGCGACGCCCATTTGAAATTTTTCTGCTCGCTGACAATCGTCGACACCGCGATCAAATGATCGGGATCGAGCGCATGCTGGATGCCCAGTAACAAGCCTAAGCCAAACGCGGCGAAAAGCGATGATTCCATGGTGATAAAACTAGATAGAGAGGCGAGATAGAGACCGCAAGCCTCCTCTCCCTCTCTAGCTCAATTCCCTATCCCTATCTTAATTCTTTATCGATCCGGTAATCGCTGGCCGGTCTGGCTGCCGATCCACACCTCGCCACCTTCAAATACTTCCTTCTTCCAGATCGGCACGGTCTTTTTGATCTCTTCGATGGCAAAGCGGCTGGCGGCAAACGCGGCGCCGCGGTGCGCTGAGGAGACGGCGATCACCACGCTCGCTTCGCCGATCTGCACCGGCCCCAAGCGATGCAAAATCGCCATGCGGCAGATCGGCCAATTTTTCGCCGCATCGGCGCCGATGCGCGCCAACTCTTTCTCCGCCATTTCAGGGTAGCCATCGTAGTCGAGCGCGATCACTTTGCGGCCTTCGTTGTTATTGCGCGTCGTGCCGATAAACGTCGCGATCGCGCCGGCCTCCGGGTCGGTGACGTAGTCGACTAATTTCTGTAAATCGATCGCTTGGTTCGTAATGCGAAACATTTATGAACCGCCGCCGCTCACCGGCGGAATGAAAACGACTTCGTCCTGATCTTTTAGCACCTGATCGACGCCGACGTAATTCTGATTGACGGCATAAAGCATACGAATCCCCGGCACGTCGAGCTTGGCATAATCTTTCTGCAACTCGCGCCACAGATCGGCCACCGTGCTGCCGTCGGCCAATTCTTTAACCACTTCGGCAGTTCCCGCGCGCTCCCGCAGGATGGCGAAGAATTTAACGCGAACTTTCATGTGCCCTGGAGCTGGGAAACCATGTGACGGATTTCCGGCAAGATTAATTTCTCCATCGCCAAAGTCACCGCGCCCTTCGAGCCGGGCAGAGAGATCAACACCTTGCCGCGCGCCGTGCCGGCCGCCGCCCGGCTCATGATCGCCGCCGAACCGATGTCGAGATAACTGAGATAACGAAAAACTTCGCCGAACCCGTCGAGCTTTTTTTCCAAGAAGCGGTTTACCACTTCATACGTCCCATCGCGCGGCGAAATGCCCGTGCCGCCGTTGACGATCACCGCGTCGACTTGGTCTCCGCCCAGAGCTTCGTTGAGCAACGCTTCAATCTCCACCGGTTCGTCCTTGACGATTCGATAGCCAGTCGTTTGATGTCCTTCGTCAGCCAAGAACTGCTTGATCGTCTGGCCACTGGTATCGATGGTCTCATCGCGCGTGTCGCTAACGGTGATAACGAAGCAGCGAATACTCTTCTTACCCTTTTCCTTATGCTCATGCACTGACATGGATCACCTTCTTTAACCTTGAGACTATAACAACCCGCCGTGACGCTTTCAAAGCCACTACTGCCCGGTCGATATAAGCCGTCGCTTCGGCCAGTCCCTAACGTCTCGCCGTCGACGCACGGATCAGACGGATCAGCAACCAAAGCAATGAGATGAATGATACGCGGTTTAATCGACCAAGGTGCAGAATCCTAGGACTTTGTAGAGCTCTTATAGGTCAGCTGATCTGTAGTTAGCCTTTCGTGGGCCGGAGACAAAAGTACTTGTTCCCATGCGACTTAGTCAAATTGGCGTAAATCGATCATTCACCGGGATGCAGCGCTGCCGTTGCACTGGCTGGCCTAGACAATTACGATGATGCCCATATGACAGCCGAGCCGTTTTCCCTCTACATCCACATCCCCTACTGTATCAGCAAGTGTCCCTACTGCGATTTCAACTCCCACGTCGTGGCCGACATCCCC
>JAERMN010000628.1 GCA_016844625.1 Deltaproteobacteria bacterium | reverse complement strand
TAGAGAGAAGCTCGCCAAAATGCTCGACCAGTTTCGCGCCGTTGAAAAAGCGGCGGCTGAGACCGGAGTGACTTTCGCCGACGCGATGCGCATGCTCGCGGGCGCGAATGGCTCTGACGGCGGTCTCACGGATACGGCAGCGCTCGACTGGTCGCGGATTGTCGCTGGTCCATGGTTTGCCCAGACTCTGGAAGATCTCCGGCATCCGCAAGCACTCGCGCGCTTAAAACCCGGGGATGAGCTGAAAACGACGCTGCGTCCGTATCAGCAGGCCGGCCTTTGCTGGCTCCACCTCCTGTCCAAGCTCGGTCTCGGCGCCTGCCTGGCCGACGATATGGGACTAGGCAAGACGATGCAGGTTCTGGCGCTAATGCTCGTGCTGCGGCGCGACGGCGCCGGTCCGAGGCGGCCGAGTCTGCTCGTCGCGCCCGCGTCATTACTGGCAAACTGGGCAGCGGAAATTGAACGGTTCGCGCCAAGTTTGAAGGCGATCGTCGCGCATCCATCGGCGCTGACAGCCGCCGAATTGCGCAGTCTCGATGCGAACCGCCTCGCCGGTGTCGATCTGGTCATCACGAGCTACGGAACGCTCTTGCGCGTTCCCGAACTCTTGAAAATCCAATGGCGACTAGCCGTGCTGGACGAAGCGCAGGCCATCAAGAACCCCGGCGCCCGGCAGACACGGGCCGCCAAGCAGATCGATGCTCAAGCGCGGATCGCGCTCACCGGCACGCCGGTGGAAAACCGGCTGGTCGATCTTTGGTCGATCTTCGACTTTATCAATCCGGGCCTGCTCGGATCGAGCAGGGAATTCACAACATTCACCAAACGCCTCGCCGAAAGGCCGCATAATCCTTACGCGCCCCTGCGCGAGTTGGTGCGCCCATACATCCTGAGGCGGTTGAAGACGGACAAAAGCGTCATCGCGGACTTGCCGGATAAGACCGAGGTGAAGGCGTTCTGCCAACTCACGCGCAAGCAGGCCGCGCTGTATCAGGAAGCGGTGACGGAATTATCCGAACGACTCGAGAAGACGCACGGAATCGAGCGTCGTGGTATGATCCTCGCGTTCCTGATGCGTTTCAAACAAATCTGCAATCACCCGTCGCAGTGGCTCGGCGACGGCGCCTGGGCCGAAGCGGACAGCGGCAAGCTCGCGCGCCTGCGCGAGATCGTCGACGTTATTGCCGCGCGGCAGGAAAAGGTTTTGGTCTTTACCCAATTCCGCGAAGTCACCGCGCCGCTTGCGGCGTTTCTGGGCTCGGTGTTTGGACGTGCCGGACTTGTGCTGCACGGCGAAACCGACGTGAAGAAGCGCCAGTCTCTTGTCCGGCAGTTTCAGGAAGACGAAGCAGTGCCGTTCTTCGTGCTGTCGCTCAAGGCGGGCGGAACCGGGCTCAATTTGACTGCGGCATCGCACGTCGTTCATTTCGATCGTTGGTGGAATCCGGCGGTCGAAAACCAAGCGACGGATCGCGCCTTCCGCATCGGTCAGACGAAGAACGTGCTCGTCCAGAAGTTCTTGTGCCGCGGCACAGTGGAGGAGAAAATCGACGCGCTGATTGACTCGAAACGACAGCTTTCGCAGGACCTGCTCGAGGGCGGAGCCGATCTGCAGCTGACCGAGATGAAGGACGACGAACTACTGAAGCTCGTCGCGCTGGACATTCACGCCGCCTCACTGGAGTGACGCATGCGCAGATACGAAAATTATTATGGTTGGAAACCCTACGTGCCGGTTGCCGAACGAAGGCGTCAGGCGGCGCGCGAAGCTGCCAGACTGGCGAAGAAAGGCCGGACGGTTTCGCCGGTCGTTATCAAGGGCTTGAAGATCGCGAATACGTTTTGGGGCAAAGCCTGGTGCGACAATCTCGAACGCTACAGCGACTACTCCAACCGGCTCCCGCGCGGCCGCACCTACGTTCGCAATGGCTCCGTGGTCGATCTGCAGATCGCGCCCGGCGCAGTGACCGCGCTGGTTAGCGGCTCTAGTCTCTATCGCGTTGAAGTGAAGGTGACGGCGGTTCCGAAGGCTCACTGGAGCGCGGTCTGCACGGACTGCGCCGGTGCGATCGATTCTGTAGTCGAACTGCTGGAAGGGCGGTTCTCCCAGGCGGTCATGACACGGCTTTGCCGGGAGAAGACCGGACTGTTTCCGCGCCCGGCCGAGATCAAGTTCAAATGCAGTTGCCCGGACTGGGCGTCGATGTGCAAACACGTCGCCGCGGTGCTCTACGGCATCGGCGCACGACTGGACGAAAGGCCCGAACTTTTATTCGCGCTGCGAAACGTCGACCAGCAGGATCTTATCGCCAGTGCCGGCAAAGGCATGGCGAAGCAGAGGAAAGGACCGGCCGCGGCAAAAGTTTTCGAGAGCAGCGACCTGTCCGAGATCTTCGGCATCGACATCGCCGAGTCACCGGCCAAGCCAGGGCGCAGGCGCCGAAATCCCCCCAAGTAAGGCTTCGATTCAGCTCCGACAGAGAGTAAATTTACTCAATTTGTTATTGGACAACCGATGACGCG
>JAERMN010000145.1 GCA_016844625.1 Deltaproteobacteria bacterium | reverse complement strand
TGTCACGGTGCGGCCGGAGAGTATAGTCCGCGCGGTATTCAGAGTGCTCGAGCGCCACACCAGCGACGGCGAGATCGCGGACGTGAAAAACAGTTTGCCGAAGGCGCTCCATGAGCTATGGCCGGCGCGGCGAAAAATTTCCCACGCGCATTGAGCATGCTCGGCTTGCGAAAGGAAACGAACGAGCAAACGGCATACCTCGATGTTGACCAGGGGTTTGCTCCGCTTATCGTTAAGTCATCACGCGGATTCTGCCGCCTCGCTGCCACCCAGGCGAATTTGCCACGGCACTTTTGTCAGTTGTGAAAAGATATTACCGCCATCTCGGCGCAGTGCCGATGGCACGGCGATTGCGCTGCTTTAAATTGAACGGACGGTTATCAACTAAGCCGGCGATAATCTGGTCTCGGAGTTCTGCGGCGTGCCGGCTGAAAAAGGAAGCGAACATGAATCGCGCATTTCTACTCATCGCCGGCATCGTCACTCTGGGCCTCTATTTCGTCGTCGGCCCGGCCGCCGTCAGCACCTTTCGCCGCTACCGCGGGCGCAGGACGATCATCTGCCCGGAAGTCGATCAGATCGCGGAAATGGAAATCAAAGCCGGCCAGGCCGGTGTCATGGCGGCGCTTGGCAAACACTATCTGCGCGTCAAATGGTGTAGCCTTTGGCCGCGCCGGAAGGGTTGCGCCGAGGAATGCCTAAAAGACGGTTGGCAGTCAGCTGAGGAACAGCGAAACAAGGATAGCGGTCATGACAAACTAAGCTGAAGCATCGACCGCCATTGTAACCCTTCGGCCTCCCGCCTCATTGACATGCCGCAGTAAGAGAGCGCCGCGACAAACAACACCAACCCCGAGGCGATCGATCACCGTAAGAAATCTAATCTAGAGTCGCGTGTCGCATGGATTCTCGGGGAGGCAAGCGTGGCGCATCGCTCAACCGGCTCTCGCCGCAGCGCCCAGTTCCGGCGTGCCAATCGTAAGTCCTCGCTTGCACCCTCAGGCTAACTCTCCAAAACAGCCCCGTCGCCCGAGCCACTTGGTGAGTTCCAGCACCGGCGTCAGACTCATCGCCAAGGTTAGGATCATGAGCCAATCTTGCACCGAAATACTGAACGTGCCGAAGGCGCGCTGAAGAAACTCTAGATAGATGACTCCGGTAAGTAATCCTACCTCCCACAGCACCGCGAGATTCAACCATCGGTTAGCCAAAGGTCGATTGAAAGAAGAGAGATGGTCGGAACGAAAATGATAAGCCTTGGAGAATTCGATCAGCACTAGCAGCACAAACGTCATGGCCATGGCCTCGGATAATTGCCGGCCGCTGTGCAGTAACCAGACAAACAGCCCGAGATTTACAATTGCCGACCAAATCCCGCCCGTGAGCATCAAACAGATTACGGGCCGCGTAAAGATACTTTTTCGCGAGCGACGGGGCGAACGGCGCATCAAGTCTGCCTCCGGCGGGTCCACCGCTAGCGCCAACGCAGGCAAGCCATCCGTCGCCAGATTAACGTAAAGAATCTGCACGGCGCTCAAGGGCGGCGGCAGACCCGCCAATGCAGCGGTGGTAACGATGAGAACCTCACCGATATTCGCCGATAAAAGGTACATGAGAAACTTCTTGATGTTGTTAAAAATGGCCCGGCCTTCTTCCACCGCAGCGACAATAGAAGCAAAGTTATCGTCGGTGAGGGTCATGGCCGCGGCTTCGCGAGTGACGTCCGTCCCGGTAATACCCATGGCGATACCGATATCGGCCTTTCTCAAAGCCGGCGCGTCGTTGATGCCGTCACCAGTCATAGCGACCACCTGGCCGCGCCTCTGCAACGCCGTGACCACTGCAAGTTTATGCACCGGCGAGACGCGCGCGTAGACGGCGATATGCTCCGCTTCGCGTTCCAATTCAACGGCGCTTAGGGCATCAAGATCCGCCCCGATCACGACGCGTCCATCGCCAAGGAGTCCCAGTTGGCGCGCCACGGCCTGTGCTGTGAGGGGATGGTCCCCGGTGATCATCACGGGTCGAATGCCTGCTTGTTGACACTTCACAATTGCCGCTTTTACCTCTGGCCTCGGCGGATCGATCATTCCCACCAGGCCGAGAAAAGTCATTCCGCGCTCGGCGTTTTCCAATGTCGCATCCGGTTTGACAGCGACGGCTAGAACGCGCAGCGCTTCACTAGCCAAGTGGCGGCCGGCAGCGAGAATCGCTTTCTTGTCGTCGTCGGTGAGGCCAATTTCACCTTTCTCTGTTAGCTGCTTCGCGCAAGATTCGACAATCAACTCCGGTGCCCCTTTGGCGTAGGCCATGAGATTGCCATTAGCCGAGTGCAGCGTGGTCATGCGCTTGGTCTCAGAGCTAAAGGGAATCTCGGCGACGCGTGGAAACTCGGCATCGAGAGCGCCTTTATCGAGACCGGCCTTTGCCGCCAGGACGACCAACGCTCCTTCCGTCGGGTCGCCTTTGATTTCCCAGCGACCCTCTTTTTGGACTAAGGTTGCATCGTTGACGAGGAGGCCGGCGCGCGCCAATTCGCGCAGCGGAGCATGCGGTTCGACCGCCGCACCGCCACGGAAAAACATACCTTGAGGTTCGAAGCCGACACCGCTGACTTCAAACATCTCGCCGCCGACAAACAATTTGCAAACGGTCATTTCATCTTTGGTAAGCGTGCCGGTTTTGTCGGAGCAAATGACCGAGGTGCTACCGAGGGTTTCCACTGCCGGCAGATGGCGTACGAGGGCGTTGCGCTTGGCCATTCTCTGGACGCCCAACGCAAGGGACACTGTAACCACGGCGGGCAGAGCTTCGGGAACGACTGCGACGGCTAGAGCGATGCCGAAAATCAGCATCTGCACCAATGGCTCCCCGCGCCACAATCCGAGCAAAACGATTACCACCACCACCGCCAACGCTGCGCGCGCCAGAACTCGGCCGAGGTGATCCAGATTCTCTTGCAACGGCGTTCTGCCGGTCTCAACCGTCTGTAGAAGTTGGGCGATCTTGCCAAACTCTGTTTTCATAGCGGTCGCCACCACCACCGCTTTGCCCCGCCCATAGGTCACTGCCGTGCCCGCGAAAGCCATGTTGGTGCGTTCGGCCACGGACAGTCGCAGCTGCGACAAGAGCGCGCTCTGTTTTTCCACGGGTGCGGATTCGCCGGTAAGAATCGCTTCGTCGATCTTCAGATTGACAGCTTCGAGTAAACGCCCGTCGGCAGGGACCTTGTCGCCGACTCTTAGAAGAATGATATCGCCGGGTACCACATCTCCTGCGGCAACGGTTTTTTCTTCGCCCTGACGGATTACCGTGGCCGTTGGCGCGGCTCGGCGCCGCAGCGCTTCGATGGCCCGCTCGGCCCTAAATTCCTGGGCAAAGCCCAGCAAAGCGGCCAAGAAAATAATAACGGCGATCGTAGTCGCTTCAACGGCATGGCCGAGGAAAAGCGACAATGTGGCGCCGACAAGCAGGATGACGATCAGCACGTTCTTGAACTGATTGGCAAAGATGGCCCAGGGTGAAACCGTGCGGAACGCTTGCAGTTGGTTCGGTCCGAATTGCGCCAGGCGCGACGCGGCCTCTTGATTGGCCAGACCCGAGACCGCGTCCGTATCGAGTTGTTGGAGGACCTTCGCGGTCTCGAATAGGTGAGAGTTTACTATTTCTGAAACTCGGCAAGCCATCTACAACTCGGCTGCTGTCGATTGCGCAGCTGCGCAACTCCTAATCGCGTTGGGCTTGATCTCAGAGCAAAATCCCCACTCGCAGTGTAGATCTATCGTTTGACGGCGATGACTGGACATGGCGCGTTCTTGATGACACTCTCTGCCGCGCTGCCGAGAAAAAACCTGGGCACGCCCTTCCGCCCATGGGTGCTCATTACGATGATGTCGACTTTCCGTTTCCGCGCAAAGTCGACAATCCCAGACCAGGGGCGGGGAAATACTTTTACATTCTCGGTAATGACTATCCCCTTCCGCTTCTCATTTGGGATGGCCGCAATGATCGACTGCAATTTCTTGGTCGCGGCATCGCGCAGCCGACCCATGGACCCCCCTTTGACTGAATCCCACGACTTGTGCGCCTCAAAGATATGGAGCAGAGTCACCGCCGCTCCGAACTCGCCGGCCAATCCCATCGCCCAATCCAGTGCAGCGGCATCGCTGCGAGCAAAGTCAGTGGGAACGAGGATATCCTTCACGGTCGGTTTTCCGGCGCTCTGACGCACGGTGAGCACCGGCACATGCACTTCTCGGAGCACCTTCGCTGTCGTGCTCCCGAGCAACATTCGAGCCCAAGCATTGAGTCCCCTTCTTCCCATCACGACCAGATCTACAGGGCGGCTTTGGGCAACCTTCAATATCTCTTCGTGGGGAATCCCCGTCGCAATCTCCGTCTCCGCATTGAATCCCTTTCTCAAGAGAAGCTCTTTGATTCGTTCGATTCGTTTCGTTTCTCGCTGCCGTGTTTTAGTTTCGATGGCCGTGAGTTCTCTCTTTAAATCCTCAGCAACTGCTAGGTTGCTCAGGTTGGGGGTCTCTAGCACGGTGAAGGCGACGACTTTAGAGCCAAGTCGCTTTGCCAGCAGTTCGCCCCACCGGAGAGCACCGCGGGATTCATTCGATCCGTCGCTTGCCCAGAGGATTTCCCTAATCTGCATCGGTCCTACTCCTGTTCGGAATTACCTGCCGCCGTCAAGTCGAAACTCCATGTCACCTATGCTCCTGCTGTAAGAGCTCTGGAATAGTTCGTCTAGGAAAACGGAGCGCAACTTACATGCCACGCAAGAAGCGACTTAAACACAAGCGCAGAACAAACGTTTAGGGGCGTTCCTATGACTGCAAAATCATCGCGAGCATTTTCAGGATTGAGAAACGCGACAGAATGGCAGGGTAAATGGATTTTCAAGACCCATCGCTCATGGCGATTCTAGTTGCCATTATTGTAGATCAGCGGCGGGCGAAACCAGCTGAGCCGAACGATCAGTTAATTCAGCCACTTTCTGCCCTTCGGCCTCGTCGACTCGCCGCAACAAGAGCGCGCCAGCGACAAACAGCAGGGTTATCGAGATGATGCCCCACCGGCTGCTGCCGGTGAGCTGGCCGACGAAACCAAAAATCGCTGGGCCGATGATGCCCGCGACTTTCTCGCCGGTGCTAAAGAAACCGAAAAACTCGGCGCTGCGGGTTTTTGGCACCATCGCGGCGAACAACGAACGGCTGAGCGCCTGGGTGCCGCCCTGGACGGTGCCAACCATGATTGCCAACGCGTAGAAATGCCAGGCGCTGCGAACGAAAAAAGCGGCGATGGAAATCACGCTGTAAACTGCGAGACCGGCAAGAATTGTCCGCTTGGCGCCCAGATACTGCGCCAGCGCGCCGAAGCCGATGCAGCAAGGAAAACCAATGAATTGCGTGAGGATAAGCGCGCCGAGCATGTCGTTGTGATCGATGCCGATCTCATCGCCATAGACGGCCGCGAGTTTGATGATCGTGCTGACGCCGTCGTTGTAAAGCCAAAACGCGCCGAGAAAAATCGTCAGCTCACGGTAGCGGCGAATTTGTCTAAAGGTTTGAACCACGCGCCCGCAGCTGTTCGCGAGCGTAAATATCGAGCGCGGTCCTCCGTGCGCAGCGGGTTCCGCCACAGCGCGGAATAACGGCAAAGCGAAAATCAACCACCAACAGGCGACGCTGACAAAACATGCGCGCAGTGCGATATTTCGATCCGCCATCCAGAACCATGCGGGTCGATAGAGCCAGAGCGCATTGATCACCAGCAGCAAACCGCCGCCGAGATAACCGAGCCCATAACCGCGCGCTGAAACCCGATCCAAATCCTTCGGCCGCGCCACTTGAGGCAATAGCGACTCGTAGAAAACATTACCGCCGGCAAAGCCGAGATTGGCGATCGCGAACAAGAGCGAGCCGAGCAGATATTCGCTTGTGCTAAGAAACGCCAAGCTCACCGTGCCGAGAACCCCCAGCCATAATGCAACCGCCAAGAAGCGCTTCTTGGCGCCGAGGACATCCGCCGCCGCGCCCAACACCGGTCCGATCACCGCGACCAATAACAGCGACAGCGACGTCGTGTACGCCCAGTAGGCCGTCGCGGTTTCCGGCGCCGCGCCAGCGTTGATGGCGAGCGCCCGGTAGTAAACTGGAAAGATCGCCGTGAGGATCACGACGGCGAAAGCGGAGTTCGCCCAATCGTACATCGCCCAGGCGTTAACCACGCGCTGATAGTCGCGCTCGGTGATTTCCGACGATCCTTCCGTCTTGCCGGCGTCCATGTCAGCGCGGCCGGATCACCAGCACTGGGCCGGTCGTGTGGCGTACGACGCGCTCGGTCACGCTGCCCACCAGCCAGTTGCCGATTCCCGATTCGCCGTGGGTACACATGGCGACAAAATTATCCGGCGTCTGCTTGACGAGATCGATGATCGCCGCCGCGGCGCCGTCGACGCCGCTTTCAAACACAAGCGGCGTGACCTGCGTCAGCCCCTGCCGGCGCAGTTGATTTGCCTTTTCCGTCAAGTATTCATTCGCCTCGGCGTTGGCTTCTTCCCAGAGCTTTTTGAGATTTGCCACATTCGCGCCAAACACCGGCAAAAAACCTTCCGGTGGCGCGCTGTAGATACGCCTGGTGACGCGGACCAATACGACTTGGAGATTTAATCGCAGGGCTAGGTCGCTAATCGTCGGCAAAACTTTTTCGGCGAGCAGGGAACCGTCGAGGGGCACGAGAACGGTCGTCAATTTTGCCTCAGCGCGCGGCTCGCCATTGGCCGGGCGCACGAGCAGAACGTGATTTGCCGCGGCGCGCAGCACTTTTTCGGCGACGCTGCCCAAAAGCCAGCGCTTGGGGCCGGAATAACCGTGAGTCGCCATGGCGATCAGCATCTCCGGCTCCGCCGCCGCAACATCGACGATCGTCGCCGCCGTGCTGCCCGCTTCGACAACCGAGGGCACCGCAACCGCGGCGCCGAAGGACTCGACAATACTGTTCAAGTATTCGCTAGCCATGAATGGCGCGCACACGGTCGGCTCGTTCGGATCATTCACGTACAACAGGTCAACCGGGATTCCGAGATCATTTGCCAGCGCGCGCGCATAAGGCAAAACGCCCTCCGCTAGTTTCGAGCCGTCGAGAGGTATCAAGATCTTGGTATACATAAGCCCTCGTCTAAACCAACGTCAGGTGAAACCAGAATACGCACAAAAAACTGACGCCCCCACACGCGGTTCCATCTGCAAAAGAGCTAGAGCGATAACCGTGCCGCTAGCAAGCTACTGTGAAACCGCGCACGAGGTTGCGTAATCAGCAAAGAAAGCAAGCCAATTAGAGGTTTTAGTCT
>JAERMN010000627.1 GCA_016844625.1 Deltaproteobacteria bacterium | reverse complement strand
TCAGTTTCCGCTCGACGACTTCCCGATGAAAGGCAAGGGTGTGAAGCATATGCGCTACACGCTGGCGGACACAACTTACGGCTGTCATGTCTCGGAATTTCCTCCCGGCTGCCGCAGCACGTTTCATCGCCATGGCCCGGGCGCGATCATCATCATCACGCAAGGGGAAGGTTACGTGGTGCTGTGGAAGGACGGCGAGGAGCGCCAGCGCCACGAGTTTCAAGTCGGCACGGTCTATTCGCCCGACGATCTCATGTGGCACGGCCACTTCAATACGGGCACGGGGACGATGCGCCACTTCGCCATGCGCGGCGATAGCCCGAAATACAGCCATGACCGATTTCGTAATCCGGCCTGGACGATGATCCCGATGAGCGATGAGGACCCGGTGATTCAAAAAAAATACGTCGAGATACTTAAGCGCAACGGAGTGGCTGCGGCGGTGCAGGTGGTCGAAGACTGAAAAAAGGCAAAAGTAAAAAGGTAAAAGGAAAAAGTCGGAACCGACTGAAGAAGGCAAAAGGCAAAAGTAAAAAGGTAAAAGAAAAAAGTCGGAACCGATGGAGTTGAGTTGTCATGGCCGATGTCACTTACGGTGGTCGTTCTTCTTCGCTCGAACTATGATGGAACCGATTATTTTTGCGATTTCCTCAGCCTCCCTCTTTAGATTTTGTATTTGCTCGCCAGTGAACTGACCAGATGCCTGTTTCTCGGGCTTCCTTCAAAGAGATGGCATATTTGCTTATGAAATCCGCGCGCGATTGTCCTGCCTGGGCTTCCTCTACATTCGCACCGATCGAAGTACCTGATCCCAAGAGTTGGTAGCTCAAGCGTCTGCTGATCGTCGAGCGCTCGGATAGCTCTTGGCAGAGGCCGACAATTTTCACAGCGAAATCAAAAGTTCTTGCTTTGATATCCGGAGGCCTGAGTTTCGGGTCCAACTTTTCCCCTTTGCCTTTTTACTTTTTCCTTTGGACTTACCTTAGCGGCAAGTCTTCCACTTTCAGGCCGAACCAGTTTTTAGCATTCTCGCCGAGCACATGGCGCAGCTTTTCTTCGGTCATCCCCTCGATCTTTCTCACCTCTTTGACTGAGTCGGGGAATTCCGAGTCCCAATGGCGATAGTCGGACGCATACATCACCTGAGTGATCCCGATGGTGTCGAGCACGTAGGGCAGGACCGATGGTGTCGAGCACGTAGGGCAGGATCGCTTCTTCCGGTTCGCAGGTAAAGGCAACTTGCGAACTCTTGATGATCTCGGACGGTTTGCGCTTGAGCAGCGGCCACTGCGGGCGGAGCTTGTGAAAGTGTTCATCGAGCCGCTCGGACCAAAACGGCACCCAACCGCAGGCGCCTTCCATGAAGGCGACTTTGAGCTTGGGATAACGGTCGAACACGCCTTCGCCGATCATGTGCATGAGCGCGATCATCAATTCAAAAGGGAACGAGGTCATGTGCACGTAGCTGTATTTCTCCATGCGCTCGCTGCCGGCGCCCATGACGCCCCAGACGCCGTACTGGCCGTCGTGCTCGGTTTGCGGATGGACCGAGAGCGGTATGCCCATCTCCTGGGCGGCGGCATAAACCGGATCGAACATGCGATGGCCCAAGTTAATGCCGTAGACGTTGGTTGGCAGCATGGCGGTGACGATGGAGGCGCGCTGCTTGGCAAGAAATTCCAATTCCTTCACCGCCGCCGGCGGATCTTGCACGGGGATCAGACCGACGCCTTTTAAACGTTTCGGATCGGCAGCGAGATATTCTTCGACTAACCAGCGGTTGACGGCGTGGCAAATGACGGCGGCGAGAGGTTTGTCAGCCATACCATTGACCATCAGCGCAATCGATGTGCCGAAGATGATCGCGACATCGATGCCTTCCTCATCCATGTCCGGCAAGCGTTTGAGCGGGTCAGTCATGCCTGGCCGGCTACGCTCAATATGCGAGGCAAAGACTTCGCCGCGATCCGCGCCACCGCCCCATCGGCGCCGGCCGGCGAGGCGGCCTTCGATCATCAAGTGGGAATAGCCGGAACTATCGGTGACGCGGTTGGGTGCGATGTGAGCCATTTCTTTCGGCATCCACCTCGCCAGTTCGCTATCCGGTTCGTAGCAATGTCCATCGGCATCGATCACTAGATTGTGCGCCATAACATCTCCTTTGTCGGTCCGTTTTTATGTTGTCTTCCTAGTCGGCTTCGGCGAGGATTGCAATCGCAACTCGGAAGATCTCGCGCGAAGGCGCAAAGGACGCCAAGAAGGATCGGATATTTCACCACGAAGGACACGACGGTTTTCGTAGGGTGCGCTTCGCGCACCGGTCAGTCTCGGAATATCTCGCGCAAAGCATGTCCTGAGCCCGTTCGACTAAGCTCAGGGTAAACTCCGTCGAAGGGACGCCAAGGTCGCAAAGGTCGGAGAAAAATGGTGCAGATCGTATTTTTGGATTACCTATCTTTCCCTGCCGAACTTGGCGCGCTTTGCGCCCCTTCGATTGTACTCAGGACATGCTTGGCGCGAGTCAATCCCCGGGTTCGAGTATTCTAGGTCACCGGAAAATTTGCGCGAGCCGCAAAAATTTTGCAGTACAGAGTAGGCAGAGTTCGGAGTATTGTTAAATCAAAGACTCTTTTCTCCGCGTCCTCTGCGCCTCTGCGGTAATTCTCTTCTTGTACGATCGAGTTGCATCGCCCCGGAAGTTCGGATGAAGCTACTTATTTGCCGGCGCCAGGGCGTAGCCGGCTTCGGTTTTGGGCAGGCCGAACTGACAGCGTGCGAGGAGGTAGCGGTCGAAATCCTGATCGCTGGGAAACTTGAAACGCACCGCGCCGCTTTGATCCCACAGCTCTCGCGACGGCACTTGGCATTGGTTGCACGGAGTCCCTTTATCGCAAGCCGCCAGCGGCCCTGTGGCGGTGATCGTTGCCGTGGTGCCGAGTCTTGGGTCGCTGCCGCGCCCATTGGCGCGCACGACGACGCCTCTGCCGCGGTAGTCGATCGCGGGAAAATTGCGCGCGTTTCGATCTGAGTTCAAATCCACCGGCGCTTCCGACAGCACGCCGCTGAGTATTTCGTGGGTCTGGGCGTTGAACTCAACCTCCTCGCCGGTGGGCAGCGTGATGATGTTGCGGCCGTTGAAGTTGACGATCGCCGGCAGAAAGTTGCGCGGGAAGAAATGTATCAGACTAGTCATCAGCTCGCTCAGACGAAACTGCCGATCGCGGGATGACACCCAATCGGTGACGAGCAAGTGAATGTCTTGGCGCGCCCGCTCATCGAAACGAAACTGAAAATCGCGCGTGAAAAACTGGTTCTTGGCGGCATCCCGGCGCGGCGGCAGGACGCGATTGCCGCCGTGATTGGAAAACTCGAAGCCAACTATGGCGCCGTCGCGGGTGCGCCGGTATTGCCAGCTCGATTTCGGCGCAGCATCGCCAGTTCTCGTGCTGAGCATGGTGTTGTATACGAGCCGCCGTGACGCCGGATCTTTTTGCGGCGCGGCGAGTATCGATTCGGGCAGCAGCCTGGAAATCGCCGGCTGCACGGATTGCGGAGTTGGTTGTGGTTTAGCGTCGGGGATTTTGGCGATTTCGATCGGTGCCGGCGCCGTCTTCGTTGCCGGACTCGGACTATCTTGTGGTGCTTCGGCGACCGGTGACGGTGGCACTGGAGTTTGTTGGCAAGCCAGGATGGGCATCGCGAGCAAGCCCATTAGCG
>JAERMN010000626.1 GCA_016844625.1 Deltaproteobacteria bacterium | reverse complement strand
TGATCGGAGTTGTTCGAGAAAAGAAACTTTGACCCGGTAACGCCGCCCGCGGCGCCAAGAAACTGTAACGTCGGTGTTGCTGCGTTTGCCATCGAATCCCATCCTCCCCAAAAGGTAATTTTATCAGCTATACAGAGCTGGAAAAGATGCGCAAGCGTCACGAGCCAAACGACCCGCGATCCGTTCTTTTTGTGATGGCGGAGGGGGCGAGATTCGAACTCGCGGTCCACGAAGTGGACGCCGGTTTTCAAGACCGGTGGTTTCAACCGCTCACCCACCCCTCCGAGATTTGGAATTAGCAGTACAATCAGGCCAGCAAGATTTGCCGCCAATAACTAACCGACAGGTAGAATAACGATTCGGAAATGAGGTTACAAGATCGACAGCGGAATTTGCTATCATGAAATCATCCTCCAACGTAGGCTTGACAGGGTAACCATTATCTAGTCATATTATGACCATGAATACCGTAAATGTAGCCACGTTAAAAGAGAAACTGAGCTACTATCTGGGCTTGGTTAAGAAGGGGCAGGAAGTTGTGGTCACGTCACATCGCCATCCAGTTGCCCGCATATTGCCCTCTGACGCTCCGACCGTGCGTATTTTGGAACCGACCCGGCAGGTCAAGGATCTTTTGAAAATCAAAGGCGTAAAACGGCGACGCTCGGTTTCCGCCGTGGAAACACTGCTAAGCGATCGCCGACGCCGATGAACGTCTACCTGGATACGTCCGTCGTCCTACGCGTCCTATTTGGAGAACCCAATCCAATAGATTTTTGGGGTCGATGGGATCGCGCGTACAGTAGCGCGTTATGGCGCATCGAAGCGCTTCGTACGGTAGATCGTTTGCGGTTGCTACATGAAATCACCGATGTCGAGGTCGCTGACCTCGTGCGAGATATTCAAACCACCCACGAGACCTTCGCGATCTGCCCGCTAGATGAGCGAATCTTGCAGCGGGCGAGCGAGACTTTCCCGACCGTCGTCGGCACACTCGACGCGATCCACCTCGCAACGGCCATCTCTATACGCGAGTCTGACAACTTTGATTTTCTCCTTACACACGATTCTCAGCTCGGCACAGCGGCCCGAAGCGTCGGCTTTCACGTCAGGGGAATAACCTAATCAACGCTAAATTCTAGTAGGAATCACGCATCCGCACTGACAAACTCAATTCCCATGGTTTCTACTCGCCTCCGCCCGCGCGCGTAGATGCTCGCCGGGTGTGATTGGCGGAAACTTTGGCGGCTCGTCGGGGCTTTGGCAGGGTTCGACGCGGGAGATTACCGCGTCGGGATTGGGGCTGTGGCGCGCGATTCAATCACTGTTGAATTTCGCTGAACCGCGTCGCCATTCGTAAAGCCGGCGAAATCGATGGCAGGAATTTTTCTCTCAGCAGTATTCATGGACTGACACAGCTTCGATACAAGTTGGGGGTCCTAGACCCTGTCCTACTGCACCAGCCGCGGCGGCGGTTGCAGAACTTCCACCGGCAACGAGCCGATATGCTGGCCGTCGCTGTGGAGCGCGAATTCGTAAGCGCCCGGCGCCGGGATCGTTAGCTGCTCCAAACGCAGGTTAATGTTGGCGTGGCAGAGTCTCGTTATGCTATTTCTGCCGATCGCTTGATGCTTGATTTCGGCGCGCACCACCGACGTGCCTTCTACCCGGCGAAGTTCAACCGTGAGTGTGTGCTCACCCTCGGTATCGCAGCCGATTTGCGCGAACAGCCAAAAAGTCGCCAGCGGCGCGCGAAAATCGGCAACGAGAAAACGGTCGAAGACACCCATGAGACTGAACTTGCCAGTCTTCTCTTCCCTAACGTCGTCGCACAAGGTCGCAAGAAAAAGTTTAGCCATCGATTTAGCGCCGCCTTTCAGCGCAAAATACCGCAAGGAATTATTGCTAGCTTTATCATTAAACGAGGCCACTTCGCGGCCGGGGTATTGACCCCGGCCCAAGTAAGATAGACCCAAGGGGATGCTCGCCCCGTTTGGAAACCCCATTTAATGGTTCCACGCTGAAATCAGCGTGGTCAACAACAAACCTGGCATCAAGAAACTACGAAACCTAACCGATCCGTTCCATACCACGCATATATGGCCGCAGTGCTTCGGGAATAATCACACTACCGTCTTTCTGCTGGTAGTTTTCCAACACGGCGACCAAGGTCCGGCCGACCGCTAAACCGGAGCCGTTAAGCGTGTGGACGAAGATCGGTCTCCCCTTCTTGTCTTTGCGGTAACGAATGTTGGCGCGGCGCGCTTGGAAATCTTCACAGTTGGAGCAGGAGCTAATCTCTCGATAAGTGTTCTGCCCCGGTAACCAGACTTCTAAGTCGTAAGTTTTTGCCGACTGGAAACCCATGTCCCCGGTGCAGAGTTCGATAACACGGTAAGGGAGCTTAAGCCGCTTGAGCACTTCTTCGGCGTTTTGGACCATGCTCTCCAGCTCGTCGTAGGAATTCTCCGGCTCGGAAAACTTCACCATCTCAACCTTGTTGAACTGATGCTGGCGAATCAAGCCGCGCACGTCTTTGCCGTAAGAACCCGCCTCGCTGCGAAAGCATGGCGTGTAAGCGACATATTTAATCGGCAATTCTGCGCGTTCGAGCATCTCGTCTCGGTGCAAGTTCGTCAGCGGCACTTCAGCCGTGGGGATCAAAAAGTAATCGCCCGGCGCGAGATGAAATAAATCCTCTTCGAACTTGGGCAACTGCCCTGTGCCGACCAATGACGCGCGATTGACCAACGCCGGCGGCAACATCTCTTTGTAACCGTTCTCGCCGGTGTGTAAGTCGAGCATGAAATTGATCAGCGCCCGTTCCAACCTCGCGCCGCCGTCACGATAGACGGTAAACCGCGCCCCGGTTATTTTCGCGGCGCGGGTGAAATCTAGAATCTCCAACTCTTCGCCGATGTCCCAATGATTCTTGGCTGCGAAA
>JAERMN010000625.1 GCA_016844625.1 Deltaproteobacteria bacterium | reverse complement strand
GGCCGGCCAAAATTTTCTGAGTACAGCTTGCAGCTGCGCGAGAAACAGAAGGTCAAGCGCATGTACGGCCTCTTGGAAAATCAGTTTCGCCGGACCTTCACCGAAGCGGCGCGAACCAAAGGCATCACCGGCGAAACCTTGTTGGTCTTGCTCGAACGGCGCCTTGATAATGTCGCCTACCGCGTGGGCTTTGCCAGCTCGCGCGCTGAAGCGCGTTTGTTGGTGCGTCATGGCCATATCTTGGTGAACGGCCGAAGAGTGAATATCCCGTCGTTCACGGTGAAAGTCGGTGATGTCGTGTCGGTCAAAGAGTCGAGCCGGCAGATTGGCCGTGTGCTGACCGCCATGGAAGGCGCGCAGCGGCGCGGCGTGCCGGATTGGGCTGATGTGGATCGCGATGCGTGCAGCGGCCGGATAAAAATTTTACCGTCGCGCAACGACATCACTATGCCGATCAACGAAAAGTTGATCGTCGAATTGTATTCGAAGTAAGAAGCGAATGTTGGGAGACCCTATGTCCACCGTGTACAAGCATTGGACCGATTTGATTAAGCCCAAACAATTGGAAGTGGAAGAGAAGACTCTAACCTCGACGTACGGCCGCTTTTTTGCGGAGCCCTTCGAGCGCGGTTTTGGCCAGACGGTCGGCAACTCGATGCGCCGCATCCTGTTGTCGTCGCTGATGGGCGCTTCGATCGTCGCGGTACGGATCAAAAATATTTTACACGAGTTCTCGACCGTGCCAGGCGTGACGGAAGATGTGGCCGACATCATTCTCAATTTGAAAGAAGTGCGTTTGCGATTGAACGAGTCCGAGCAGCAGACGCTCAAGATTGACGCCAAAGGACCGGGAGTCGTTTACGCCAAGGATTGAATCCGGAGCATAAGATCGCGACGTTATCGCGCGACGCCAAATTGGAAATGGAAATGTTGGTCAAACTCGGCCGCGGCTACGTGCCGGCGGAGCGCAACAAGGAAGAAGGCGCGCCGGTGGACACGATCTTCATCGACGCGGTGTTTTCGCCGATTCAAAAGGTCAATTTCATCTTAACCAACGCGCGGGTTGGGCAGCGCACCGACTACGACCGGCTGACTTTCGAAGTGCACACCGACGGCAGCGTGAAGCCGGACGACGCCATGGCCTTCGCCGCCAAGATTTTGCAAGATCAGGTCAGCATATTCGTTAACTTCCAGGAAGAGCCGCGCCCGGAAAAGCGCGACGATGGGCCCTCAATTCCGCTCAACGACAATTTATTTCGCAGCGTCGATGAGCTCGAGTTCTCGGTGCGCTCGCAAAACTGTTTGCAAAATGCCGACATCAAGTACATCGGCGAGCTGGTGCAGAAGAGCGAACAAGAGATGCTCCGGACGAAAAATTTCGGCCATAAGTCATTAAACGAAATCAAAGAGATTCTCAGAGAAATGGGGCTTGAGCTGGGCATGAAAGTCGATCATTTCCCGGCGCGTGAAGAGATCGACGCGCGCAAGCGCGCCGCTGAGAAAGAACAGGTCTAAACCATGCGTCATCTTAAATCGGGACGGCAGCTTAGCCGCAATTCCAGCCACCGCTGGGCGCTGATGCGCAACCTTATTACCGCTCTGCTGCGCGAGGAAAAAATCCAGACCACCGACCCCAAGGCCAAGGAACTGCGCCGCTGGGTCGAGCGCGTGATCACCCTTGGAAAACGCGGCGATTTGCACGCGCGCCGGCAAGCGCTCAGTATCGTTTACGATAAAGCGGTCGTGGCGAAACTTTTCGACACCATCGGCCCGCGCTTCAAAGACCGGCCCGGCGGCTACACCCGAATTATCAAATTAGGCATGCGCCATGGCGACGCCGCCCAGATGGCGCTGATCGAGCTAGTCGGTCGCGAAGGCGCAAGCGGAAGTTCTGCGGGTGGTGAGCAGAAGGGCCGCCGCGCACGTCGCCGCGAGCGCCAACAACAACAGCAGGAAGCCGCGGCGTAGTCGCCACCACAATTCCATTCGCAACACCACAGCCCGCGCGTGACTGATCAGTTCGGCGGGCTGTAGTATTTCTGTATCTGTTTACATCTCGCATGTGCCGGGTGGCAGACGCGGCTTGTTTTTCATCGTCCCCAGAACGGAGACACGCATGGATCTGCGGGGCTACCGATGGCTTTTCTATTCCCGCTGAGCGTCTTCGTGTTGCTTTGCATCCGTGCGCATTGTGGCGACGCCCTACTTGAGCCCGTCTTTGGGGGGCTAAGTGGCGGGGTGGTGGCGAGATCTCCAGCGGTTTCAAAATATCGCTCAGTCGCGATTGCCGCGCTGGGAAGATTATCCTCCAAGGTAACGCTACGGTTTTTTAAGCGTTCAAGTCACGGTTTTCTCTCGGTCTTGACTTGCTCGGTGGCGCGGATGGCGCTAGCCCAAAACTCTTTACAGCGGTGCCCAAGATGACCCAAGCATCCTTACTTCAATTGCGTGCTTTTGTTCACCCACCAGTCGTGATATCTAGGCGCGGTGGATCAGAGTACTGCCGGCGTTTTACGCCGATCACTGAATGATTTTTTAAGCTTGCAGCTGGACGAAGCAGGGTTGGATCGGCTGCCATGGCGCGACTTTGGTAATGGGCTTTCGATGTCGCGCTTGGCTCGCGTGGACAAACGCGAGTTGGTGTTGTACCGGATCGCCGCGGATGCAGCGCACGATGCGTTTTTAAAGCATGAGCATATCGGCGGCGAGTTTTACCTGGTGCTTAAGGGCAAGATCGCTGACGAGACCGGCGAGTATGATCAAGGCGATGTGGTATTTCTGGACCCCGAGTCGGTGCACACGCCATACGCGATCGGCGAAACGGTGGTGTTGGTTTTATGGCCGGCCGGCGTGCGCGTCGTCGAATAATTGTTGATTTATTTCTTTATTGAGGGAGGCACTATGGCAACATTAGGATTCATCGGTACCGGTGGCATGGGCAGCGGCATGGCGGCGAACTTGCTCAAGGCGGGCAACAAATTGGTCGTCACTGATCTGCGCCGGGAGCAGTGCCAAGGACTGGAAAGCCAAGGGGCGGTATTCAAAGATTCGCCCAAGGCGATCGCCGAATCGTGCGAGATTGTGTTGTCGATGCTGCCTTACAATCAAGCGGTGCATGCAGTCGGTCTTGGAAAAGCTGGCTTGCATGAAGCGGCGAGCGGCGCGAAGCTCTGGATCGATTTTAGCAGCATCGACAAGAAAACTATCGTCGGCGTCAATGCCGAGCTTGCAAAGAAAGATTGGACGATTCTTGACGGCTCGGCGGGCATCGAAAGCGATTTTCGATCAGCACCAGGCGGTGTTCAAAGCGATGGGCAACAAGATCATTCACGTCGGTGAGCTGGGCAACGCCAAGCTGGTGAAGAACGCCATGGCGATGTTTGCCGCGGTGGTGCACTTGAGTCTGGCTGAGACTTGCGCTTGGCTGAAAAAGGGCGGCCTCAGTGAAGACACCTTTCGCACGATCTTAAAAAACTCGCAGCAGGATTCCATCGCCATCGACCGGATCATGGAGATCATCGTCAGCAAAAAATACAAGCCGCGCAAATCCTGGATGCCCAAAGATGTCGGCTTCGGCCTCGACATGGCGCGCGAAATGGAAGTGCCGATGCCGTTCGTGGCGTTGGCGTATCAAATGTTTTCCATCGCCCAGGCCACCGGCCAGGACGGCTACGAAGCGACCGGCATCGCCTGCAACGTCTACGACCTCATCACCGGGGCAAAAAGATAGCGAGGGCAACGTGGC
>JAERMN010000624.1:2913-4118 GCA_016844625.1 Deltaproteobacteria bacterium | reverse complement strand
GAGCCAGAAAGAATCGAAACCAAGTTCCTCGGCCCACTCGGCCATGGTGAGCACTTCTTCATAGTATTTCTGATTCGAGCGGCCGAGCTCGGGGTGGTTATCGCCGAATACAAATATGCCGAATTTCACAGTTGCAGCTCTCCTCAAAACTTCGAGTTAACCTCGCAGTGAATCTCAGCGCCGGCCGTAAAGTTTGTCGACGAAGCCGCTTTTTTTCATTTCGTCGACGAAGCGCAGCTCGACGAAGTCCTCGGCTTTGAATTTCGTGGCGCGCGGGTCGGTGATGGCTTGCACGGCCAGCGTCTGCTTCAAACCTTCGAGCGTCGGGTAGGTGTCTTCGACGAGCAGCGCGGAGTTGGCCGTATGCGCGCCCTCCAGTATCTCGCGCGGTACGCCGCGGGTGTACTTTTGCATGATCTTGATCGATTCCTCTTTGCGGGTTTTGAAAAAATGAATCGACTCCGCCATGGTCCAGACCACGCGGCGCACTTCGTCGGGATTCTCGCGGATTTTTCTGCGCGTGGTGACGCTGCAGTTAAACTGAAACGGGACGTTCAATTTCGCCATGTCGATGATCACTTTCAGACCCATTTTTTCGCCTTGGATTTTCTCGCCGTCAGTGACCACGGTAAAATCTGTCTGGCCCTGGGTGACGGCGGCGAGCCTGGCCGGAGCGCCGCCCACGGTGATCGCTTTGATGTCTTTGTAGTTGATGCCGACTTTCGAGAGCGCAAGGCGCAAGGCGAAATCCGCCGATGTGCCGGGGATATGCACCGCCGCGGATTTTCCCTTGAGCGCTTCCGGCGACTTGATGCTCGCGTTGCCGATGATGAAGGTGTTCATCTGACTTTGAATAATCGCGATGTCGCCGCCGGCGAGGCTGGCATTGATCACCGCCGGTCCCACCGCGCCGCTGTAACCGAGATCGCCGGCGATCAGGCTCTGAATACCGCGCACGCTGCCGTTGATATAGATCGTGTCGAGATCGAGGCCGTGCTTCTTGAAGATGCCCGCCTCTTTGGCGATCCAGTAGATCACCGAAGAATTAGTCGAGTCGGAGATGTACGCGATGTAGCTTTTTGCCTGGGCCGGCAGGGCCGAAGTGATCGAAGACGCGAGCGACGCTAACAACACGAGCATAAATAGACGAGTCTTCATCGGGCTGGCCTCCTTTGGTACCGATTCGATTGCTTGAGCTAAATCAT
>JAERMN010000624.1:0-2908 GCA_016844625.1 Deltaproteobacteria bacterium | reverse complement strand
TGGAGTGATGGAATGTTGGAGTGATGGTAGGTGAGGATTGAGAATGAATGATTACGTGCGCGAAACTTTACAGTGCGATTGGCGTAGTGATGCGATCGGTTATTTGGTTTTCTGTCAGCTTGCGGCTGAGCTTACTTTGGGCGGGTTGGCTATAGCGAAAGCCAATCCCGCTGATTGCACGGCGGCGAGGAAGAGAAACATGCCGACATAGCCGGCGATATCGATGGCGGCGCCGATGAGGAGCGAACCGACGCCGTAGCTTAACGGATAAGCGACCGAGAAAGTTGCCATCTGTTTGCCGCGCCGTTTGGGATCGGCGCGTTCGACAGCGAGCGCTAAGGTCGTCGAGCTGCCGATGGCGTTGCCGAGCATGTAGAGCGCGCCGCAGAAAATAACGCCGATTAAATTCGACACGACCGTGATCAGCAGCAAGGCAGTTACTTGAAATAAAAAACCGGCGGCGATGGAGCGGGCACGGCCGATCTTGTCCGACAGGCGACCGAGTAGCGGCCGGCCCAACATGCTGGTGGCGCCGATAACGACGAAGTAGGAAACGAAATTGCTGATCCCCAACTCACGGGCGTAGAGAATGATGAAATTGGTGAGCGCAGGCAAGGAGACGTTGAGCCACAACAGCAGGATCGATGGCAGCAAAATTTCCGGTTCGATGAAGCGAAAGATCTCGCGCCACCATTGAGTTCCGTCGCCGGCGGTTTGGAGACGAGCGGAGCGCGTGGCGGAACCGGACATCATGAAGCCGGTGACCGCGGCGGCGACCGAGAAAAACGCGGTGACGATGAAGACAACGCCGTAGCCACCGAAATTGGCGTAAAGGAGCCAAAGCGCGATGGGCGGAAAGAATATCTGCGCCGAGCTCTGCACGCCGCTGTAAAGTCCGGACGCTGCGCCGCGCTTGGACTGCGGTGCGATACGCGCGAGCAGCGAATAGCCGCCGGTATTCAAACCGGCCCAACCGATGCCGCGCAAGCCGTTTGCTAAAGCCGTGGCCGGGATGATTGGGATGAAGCAGAGAAAGATGCTCGCCGCTTGAAAGAGCAGGCCGGCTATCATGACGCCGGCTTCGCTCCAACGGTCGGCCCAGTGACCGACCACGGGACGAACCACGACGCTGGTGACGGCGAAGCAGGCGAGCACAGTGCCGATGACGAAGGGCGACGCGCCGAGCTGAGTTAAATAAAGCGGCAGCACCGGCGCGAGCATGAAATGCTGCGCGTAGCCGAGCAACTGCGCGGCGCAGAGCAAGATGAAAGTTTTCGTCCAGATGGTGTCGGTTGTTTTTTTCACTTAAAGAAACTTCTTTGTGCCAAGGATTGATATGAATTGCTTCTTTCCCCGGTCACGCTGAGGTTCTCGAAGGGCGACCGCTTCGAGCTAACCTGGACACTTCAGTCCAATCGCCTCGCATCAGTGCTTCTATCTTTTTTCGAATCCAACCTTTGATTTGCCGCTCACAAGTCAACGTCTCTTCACGAGTTGGGAATTGTTCAGAGAATAATAATTTCACGGGAACTCTAGTTGACGTATAGCCGCCGAGCTCGCCACTCGCATGTTTAGCTAACCGCACCTCAAGATCATCCGTATGACCGGTATAGTAGGAGTTGTCAGCACAGCGTAGGATATAAACCCAAAAACTCATTTGAGAAAATCTCGGATGTCGATGCGTTCCTGTGTGCTTTCGTTCACATGATTTTCGCAGCCCTTCGACCCTTCGACTTTGCTCAGGGCAGGCGAAGTTCAGGGCGAACGGACAAGAGGGAAGCAGGGGAGCTGAATTGCATTCTCGCGCAGTCTGTTTGAATAGGTAAGAGAACAATTTCGCTTTGGGTCGTCGATAAAACATTGTTGCCAGCATGAGATTATTTTAGCCGCGTGCGATTGACAACGGTGATCAAGAGCCCGCCGACGGCGATGGCCGCGGCGATGGCGTACATCCAGAAAAAGCCGACCCATTGCACCAAACTACCGCAGACCAGCGCGCCGACGCCGTTGCTCAGAGGCAAGGCGATTGAGAATGTTGCCATGGCGCGGCCGCGGCGTTCGGGTTTGGCCTGTTCCATGGCAATCGCCAGCGTGGTCGAGCTGCTCATCGCCAATCCCACCATGTAGAGCACTCCTGAAATCATCAGGGCGATCAGGTTGGCAGCGTACGCCAGCATGAGCAAGGCAAGCGCTTGCAGGACGAAACAGGCGAGCAGCGCGCGGCGCCGGCCGATGGTGTCCGAAACTTTGCCGAGCAACGGGCGAGCGAGAATGCTGGTGGCGCCGCTGGCAACATAGAACCAGCCGATGTTATCGCGCGGCGTCGGCGGCCTGCGCATTTCGGATTTTCTTCGGTGCGTAGCGCGCGAGCAGCGCGCTCATGCATGCGCCGATGGCGGCCAGCGCGATTGCGACAGCGAAGACGACATTGAAACCGCCAAACGGCTGCTCGATCAGCCATAGCGCCACTGCCGGCAGCAAGATCGTGCCGCTAGCCTGAACGCCGCTGTAGTATCCGGAAGCTTCGCCGCGCCGCGCCGGCGGCGCGCTCAAGGCTAACATCGAATAACCCGCCGCGCTCATCGCCGCCCAACCGAGGCCGCGCAGGGCGTTGGCGAACATCGCCGCTGCGACGAAAGGAATGAAACAGATAAACACCGCGGCGGATAACAAGGACAGGCCGCAAATGGACACGCCCGGTTCAGACCAGCGGTCGGCCCAGGCGCCGATGAGCGGACGAAAGACGACGCTGGTCACGGCGAAGCAGGCGAGCACGAGTCCAACCTGAAATGGCGTGCCGCCGAGGGCAGTGATGTAGAGCGGAAAGGTCGGTTGCAAGAGCGCGTGCTGCGACGAGCCGAAAAACTGCGCGCAGCAGAGCAAGATGAACATGCGGGTCCAGAGGTTT
>JAERMN010000623.1 GCA_016844625.1 Deltaproteobacteria bacterium | reverse complement strand
CTGCGTGGATCTGGAAATTACTGGGTGTGAGCGAAAACTCACCGGCGTCACGCCGAAAACTCGGGGTGATCGCGCTGCTGTATTTTATTCAGGGCGCGCCGGCGGCGATCTTGTGGGAAGTGTTGCCGGTTTACTTTCGCATCAACGGTGTGTCGCTGCGCGCCATCGGCGGGCTGCGCCTGCTTGAACTTCCATATTCATTGAAAGTGTTTTGGTCGCCGCTGGTGCATCGCTTCGGCGATCGGCGGTTTTGGATTCTGACCTGCATGCTCGGGATCGCTAGTGTTCTTTTTCTCTTGCCCTTCGTCAATGTCGCCGGCGTCGGCCTGATCGTGCTCCTCTTGATTCTCACGCTGACGACGTTGTCCGCTACGCAGGATGTCGCCATCGATTCCTATTCCGTCGGCCTGGTCGAGCGCGCGGAGGAGGGCGCGGCCAACGGCGTGCGCGCTTCGGCGTATCGTGTCGCACTGGTTTTCGTCGGCGGCGGGGCGGTGTTTCTCGCCGGCATTTTGGCGTGGAATTCTTTGTTCGTGCTCGCCGGAATAGTGTTCGTGGCGCTCGGTTTCAGTGTGTTGGCGATTCCGCGATTAAGCTTACCGCAAGAGGCGCGCCAGCATTGGCTTGCCGGTTTCGCCGGCTGGGCCGGTACCTGGAAAGTGATTCCGCTGATTCTATTCGTTTTGACCTACAAGCTCGGCGAGTTCGCCATCGGGCCGATGGTCAAACCGTTTTGGGTTGATTACGGCAAGGCTATTTGGCCAGCGCAGGAAGATCTGATGTTTCAGATCGGCCTGTTCCCGACGACTTTCGGCATCGTTCTCAGCGTCGCCGGCGCGCTCATGGGCGGCGCGTTTATTTCACGCTACGGCATTTTTCACGGTGTGTGGTTTTTGGGCTTGCTCCAGGCGGTGTCGAATTTAGGATATTCGTTCGTCGAATGGCTCAATCTCGGTCGCTTCGGCCTCTACGGCGCATCGATGTTCGAGTCGTTCAGCGGCGGGCTGGGCACGGCGGCGTTTCTCGCGTTCTTGATGAACGTATGCCAGAAAGAGCACGCCACGGTGCAATACGCGTTCTTGTCGTCAGTGTTCTCGCTCACCGGGCGGTTGATCGGCGCGATCAGCGGTTTTGGCGCGGAAAAATATGGCTTCGCAAATTACTTCGCGATTACTTTCCTATTGTCGATGCCGGCGTATTTACTCTTGCCGTGGGTGAAGCAGTGGATTCAGGAAGAGCGGCGCGAATGATTTATTTTTTGTTGACCACGCTGATATCAGCGTGGAACCATTAAATGGGGTTTCCAAAGGGGGCGAGCTTCCCCTTTGCGATATTTTAATAGGCGCCGGGGTCAATACCCCGGCCGCGAAGTGGCTTCGTTTATTGGACTAGACAATTTCTTTGAGCAGCCGTCGCCACGCGTCCAGCTCTCGTTTCGGTTCGACGAGATGAGCGAGCTCTTGGCAATGACGCTTGAGCGATTGGTAAAACACCGGGTCACGCTCTGCGCGGAGAAGCAGCTTGCGCAGCTTTTCGGTATTCCCGACCGGGAAGTAGCCCGCGAATCGGTTTCCTAACGTTCCCATCAGGCCGGAAATTTTTGACGCCACCACCGGCACGCCGCTGGCCAGAGCCTCCGACAGCACGTTGGAGCTGCCTTCCATTTTCGAAGTGATGCAGACGAGGGCGCTCTGTGCCAAGCGTTGGCGGGTCTTTCGATGCGAAAGTTGGCGTAGCCAGCGGTAGCGCGGGTTGCGCAGGGCTTCGGCCTTCGCCTCGGCGCCGAGTTCTTCGTCCAAGGCTTGACCGATGTGGGTGACTTGAATGCGCGACTCGGCCGGCAAGTTGCGCACGGCGATGGCGGTGCGCAGCGGGTCTTTTTCCTCGCGCAGATGGCCGATGACGCAGACAGCAAAGCTGCCGCTTCGGTTCGGAGTTTTGGCTTGGATCGCCTCAGCCGATTGATAGATCACTTGAGTTTTGGCGTGCAATCGCTTTGGTAATTCTCGCAAGGCCATTTTTTGTAGCACGACCAGTCGCGTTGCCAGCTCAAGGGATTGTTGAGCTTTTGGATCGCCATGTATGTCGCGATAAACATCGGTGCCGGTAAGGACGACAATGAGCGGTAATTCGGGGTGGCTAGCGTGGAAGCGCTGGATCGAATCGCAGCTGCGCCGGGCGTGCAGCGCGATGAGCAGGTCGCAGGGCTTGCCGTCGTAGCTTTGCGTTACGCGCACGCCGTGGCTGAGTTTTTTCAGAATCCCGGCCCAGCGCACGGCGGTAATCTTGTTGCCGTTATTAACCTTCAGCGGCGCCGGAATAGAATCACTTACAAAATATCTCTCGCATTCGCACGCCAACGAAACAAAATCCGAAATCCGAAGCACGAAAGCGGCCCCGCGGACCGAAACAAACACGCAGCCAAATAAACCCAAAACCGAAGAAAATCCAAAACGTCGAATCCAAATTGAAGTTGTTTGGAATTTTAAGTTTTTTTGAACATTTGAATTTGTTTCGGATTTCGAGTTTCGGATTTCGTGCTTGCCAACTTGGCCAATTATTTGGCGCAGGTGCGAAAGCCAGCCCACACATCGCGCCGGTCCGGCGTGTAGAAGTTGCGCCAGCGGTTGTGGACCAACAACGATGAAGTTGCCCAGCAGCCGCCGCGCAGGACTTTATGGCTGCCGAACCAGGGCTGCGAGTATTCCTTGTAAGGATCGACGCTAAATCCTGGATAAGGCAGGAATTCATCGACGGTCCACTCCCAGACATTACCGATCATCTGGCGGCAGCCCAAGGCGCTGTCGCCGGCGGGATGCGCGCCGACTTCGACCAGGCCGCCGGCGCGCCAGTCGAGATTGGCCAGTTCGGCGTTTGGCGCTTGATCGCCCCAGGCGTAGAGGCGGCGCCGTTCGGTCAAATTGGTCCCGTTGGCGGCTAATTCTCCGGCCGCGGCAACTTCCCATTCCGCTTCCGTTGGCAGCCGCCGCCCGGCCCAATTACAAAACGCTTCGGCTTCGTACCAGCTGACGTGAACCACCGGCAGATCTTCATTCAGCAAAACATAACGATCGTAAACGCGCTGTTGCCAGCGGCCGTTGTCGAGTGGCTGCCAGTAGACCGGATGATCGAGGCGCTTTTTAAAAACGGCAAGCTCGATCGGTTCGTTGAGTGTTTTGTTGAAGAACTTGGCGAAGGATTTTTCTAACTGCGGCGCGCCGCCGGATTCGAGCCATTGCCAGCCGTCGTCGCTCCAGTATTGCCGCTCGCGGTAGCCGCCTTCTTCGACGAATTCTAAAAATTCGCCGTTGGTCACCGGCGCGCGGGCGATGCGAAACGGTTTGATCCCGACTTGGTGCGCCCACTTTTCATTGTCGAAGACGAAGGGAAAATCTTGGGTCGCGCCGATGGTGAATCTACCGCCGGGAATTTCTACATCGCCAGGGCAAGCGCGCGGGTCGACATCGGCGAAGTCCGTTGGCTTGAGGAACGACGGTGGCCGGTAGCCGAGCGTTTGGCGCGTATAGGCCAGCGCTTCGGCGTGCATGCCTTCGTGAAACGTGGTCAGCCAGTAGAAATAAAATTCATCGGCGGATAATTCTTTAGCATTGTCGATGCGCGCGATGGCGCGCTCGATCACTTCATTCATGTAGCCGAGCGTGCTTTGGCGGGTCGGTAGCAAAAGGTCCCAACGAGTGTCGTGGGCGACGTCGGTGGAATTATACAGTGGGTCGCCGTTGTCGAGGATCGGCTTTTCGCCGCGTAAATGGCGCAGCACCCAAAATTCTTGTGTCCACGCGACGTGGCCGATTTCCCACAGCGGCGGATTGACGATGGCTAAGCGCGGGCCGATCATCTGCTCGTCATTGAGGTCGCTGACGAGGGCAAGCGTGCGCGCACGGAACTCGCGCATGGTCGCGATCAAGTGGCGCGGCCCCATGGTGGCGAGGGGGCCGGCGGTTGCACTGGAGATTGGCATCGGCATAAATCGCAAAAAACGCTTGATCGATTCAATTCACCAAGAATTTGGTCGAGAGCTGGTGAGATTGATCGATCACATGTGATCTAACGCATAACGCCGCGCATCACAAACCTGCAACCAATTGAGCGATGATCTTGGTCCAGGGGGCCATTTCTTTTGCCCAGCGCTGACCGCGGTTTCGTCGGACGTAGGCCAATGCCGCCTGCAAGCGGCGTGTTTCCGCTGGTGTCATGGGCAAGAGGTGTTTACGCTTCTTGGCAGCCATGCTCGCTTCGGAGTAGTCCCGCAAGGCGCGCCAGTGAGATAATGCCTGGGCGCCAAAGCGCTGGCGGACGATTTTTGTCCAGGCCGACTCTGCTCGGTATTTGGCTGGCGCCCGGGCGTAATCGAAACAAGTCGCTAACGGTAGGAAGCTCAACTCTTCCTGGAGCAACGGATTGTTAAGATAGCCATAGACACACTCCGGCAAGCGCGGGTCGCGTCCCGTCAGTGGCGCGAGATGCAACTCGTCGCTCATGGACAGATCGTTGACCGGATAATTGTCCCATAGCAGCAGGGGGCGCTCGATCTTTTTGACGATGCGCTGCACATGAGAAAGGGCGATGGTCTTTGAAACCACCGATGGCCCAGTCCAGAAGCAGGGGACATCGGCCGGCAGGTAGCGCGCCAAAGTTTCGAGAAAGTTCAGCTCGAATTTGCCGAAGACCCGTTCGAGCAGCGCATCTTCGCTGTAATACGAAGGACAAATCCACCACTCGACGTCGCGCCAACTCGCCGGCTGCGCGGCAATGATTCGAGCCATCCAAGTCCCTTCGGCCCGCGCCAGACTATTCTTGTCGTCGCCAAAGTACAAACCCTCGCCGGGATGAAAACCGTAAACGAAGTCAATTTGAGTTCTTTGCGCAGCTCGAATCAACCGCAGTAGCTCACGCCATTGCGCCGCGGGGTAAGGTCGTCGCCAAAGTTTGCGGTGATAGGGATCGTCCTTGGGCGCATAGAGATAGGTGTTCATACCGCGCGCCGCGCCAAATTCAAACAGCCGTCGGCGGTGCGCCATCGTCCACAGCGGACCGAAGAAGCCTTCGACGATGCCGCGGCGCTGAAAAGTTTTCGCGTCACTCATGCTGTGCTAATCTCGCACAGCAGCGCTGGAGGAACAAGAATTGCTCCATCCAGACGGTAGGAGGCACGGAGAATACCATTCAGTAAAGATTGTCGAGTTGTAAACATCTGACCATGACTCCACTGCCTATTCGTCATCTCCGCCAATTATGATAGATTCCTGCCATGGCCGACATCCTGGTTCGCATCAAACGGGTTATCCTAGCGGGACGTTATGCGTTCAGCGAAAAGGCTCGTATCGAGATGGAAGTAGACGGCCTGACCGAATTTGATGTTGCAGAATCGATAATCAACGCAGTCGCCATCTACAAACGGCTTCGCTCACGAAGCCGCCAGCGCTCGCGACGAACGGAATATCTCTATGTGATTCAGGCGACCAACTTAGAAGGTTTAATGGTATATTCAAAGGGCAAGCTCGTTCGGGAACAGGGTGAGGATCATTATTACTTTCTCATTTCGGCCAAGAGGGCACTATGAAGACAAACTTGCAAAAGGAAACTTTTTCCATTTCTAGCTGTCCGTCCTGCGGTAGTTCCGCTATTCGCAAAATCAGAGGAAAGTGGAGCGGCACTTATCGCGGCAAAACTTTTACCGTAAATGCGCTGGAATATTTCGACTGTCCAAATTGTCGAGAAAAAGTTTACCCTCCCCATGCAATGCGGAGAATACAGGAAAGCTCCCCGGCATATGGCAAGTCCCGCGCCGTGCGGCGCGCTTCCTGAAATGACGAGACTAGCAAGACACGACGGAGATCAACAGGACTTGATGCTCG
>JAERMN010000622.1 GCA_016844625.1 Deltaproteobacteria bacterium | reverse complement strand
GGAGCCGCCGGCGGGCCCGGTGCTGATCGGCATTCCGTTCGAATGCATGATGGAACAAGTTAATGATATTGATCACGGTAAAGCCAATGAAGTCGTGCGTGCCCACGCCGTCGACGAGGCCAGCATTGATAAAGCACTGAGCCTGATCGCCGCGGCGAAAAATCCCATCGCGCTCACCGAACATGTCGGCGGCGACCCGCGCGCGGTGGCGCGCTTCGTCGAGCTTTGCGAACTGTTCGCGATCCCGGTGATGGAAACCTACCGTCCTGCGTTTATGAATTTCCCCACGACTCATCCGCTCTACCTGCATCACGACGCCAAAGCCGTCGACACCGCCGATCTAATTCTCATGGTCGACGCCGTAACTCCTTGGTATCCGGCGAGCAAAACGCCGAAGAACGCCAAAATTATTTCCATCGCCGACGAGTTTCCCAACTCGCGCCTGCCCTACTGGGGTTACAACGTCGATCTCGCTCTAGTCGCGCCGCCGGCATCGACGTTGGGCCAACTAGTGAAGAAAGCCAAAGTATCGGAACAGGTCGCCGCCAATCGCGCCAGTTATGAACAGCGGCTAGCGCGTACCCGCGAGCAACACGACAGCTATTTTGGCAAACTGAAAGACGAAGCGCAGAAGCATGCCAACGATACGCCGATCGATCCGCGCTGGGCGGTTCATGCGCTGGGGCAGGCGTTGCCGGCAAATTCAGTCATCTCGGAAGAGACCACGGTTTATCGCAGCCTCATCCAGGAAGTGATTCCGCGCAGCCAGACTCAATCCTATTTCGCCCGCGTCACCGGCGGCCTCGGTGTCGGTCTGAGCTACGCCCTCGGCGTAAAGTTGGCGATGCCCGACCGGCCGGTCTTCGCGCTGATCGGCGACGGCGCATTTCACTACAACGCGGTGCCGTCCTGTTTGGGTGTCGCGGAGGAGTACCGGCTGCCGATCCACTGCGTGGTATTTAACAACGGCCGCTATCTGTCCATGGAAACCAGCTTGATCAAATATTTTCCCGACGGCGCGGCAAAAAGCACCGGCGTCCACTTCGGCGCCGAGATCGGCCCCAGGCCCGACTACCAACACTACGCCAAAGCCCACGGCGGTTACGGTTACCGAGTCAGCGAACCGAGCGAAATCAAAACCGCCATCGAGCAAGCGCTCAAGCATGAAACCGAGGGGAAACTAACTGTCATCGATCTGGTGTTGAGCGATTTCAATCCGCGGTAGTGTCATCGACAAATTTATTTCTCACCACGAAGGGCACGAAGGTTCGGACAGTTTTCCCTTCGCTTCGTGCGCTCCTTCGAAAATACGCGTGCGGGGATGATCTGCAGAACGAAGAGGCCACCTGGGTTCCGTCATACCCGCGAAAGCGGGTATCCAGGCTAATTCGGCGGAGAACCAACCTGGATTCCCGCGTGCGCGGGAATGACGAGTCGAGTCGGGGGGGAGGGGGGAGGACCCTGCGGAGGTAAATTCCACCATTTTCATGATCTGTGGGCGAGCGTAAGCTCATGAATCACTTCGTGGTGAATCGTCTATTTCACGTTTCGCGCCCTTTGCGTCTCCGATCGTCGTGAGCATGACGAAGGATGCGGCCAACTCTCCGATTCGGGATTATTGCAGCCGCGCGAAGAAACCCGACTCTTCAAGTTTCTTGCACATGCTCATATCAGCGATATCTTCTGGTTTCAGATCCGCCGCTTTGGGGTTGATGCCGTGTTGGGCCATCAATTTTAACACCGAAGCGATGCCCGCCAGACTCGGACAAGGCTTACGTGGAATCGTTTCAGCGATGGCGCGATAGGCGCTCTCCAAGCGGTCAGGCCGGTCGAGCCGCAAATTGCGCGCGATGCTGTCGACAACAGCCTTTTTGTTCCCCGGATTTTGCACGAACGCCGCACCCTCGACTACCGCTTTGGCGAGATTTTCCACGATCAGCGGATTGCTGCGCAGGTATTTACGCGAGGTCACCAAACCCGATGCCTGGTACGGCACGTTCGCCTTGCCAAGATCGAACAACATTGGGAACCCCTGCTGGAGCACGACCTGCTCGACCTCGGGATTGAAGAACGCCGCGTCGATGCCGCCGGCAAACAGCGAGCTCATGCGCTCCGGCGTACTTCCGGTATTCAAGAGCACGATGCGGTCGCGCCGCGGCACCAAACCCAGTTGGTCCAGGCCAACGTAGGTGGCCATCGCCAGCGAGCCAGAAGGTGTGCCGATGCCGACTTTCTTACCCTTCAAATCTTCAGCGCTCTTGATGCCCGGACGCACATTCAAAAAGTAGTTCAGTTTGTCTTCCATGCCGAGCAGCATCGTCATATCGCCGCCCGCGGTGACCGCGTTGGTCACATGGGAGGCGCCGAGCAAGCCAAACTGAATATCGCCGGCAATCATCGACTGCATCGCCCGGCCGGCAATAATGTAAATCAACTGCGGATCGAGATTGTACTTGCGAAAAATGCCTTGTTCTTTGGCGATCCACAGCGGCATGGCGTTGCCGCCGATGGCGCCGTAAGCCAACATGAACTTTGTCGGCGATTCAGCAGCGTG
>JAERMN010000621.1 GCA_016844625.1 Deltaproteobacteria bacterium | reverse complement strand
GCGAAACCGCGGCGCCAGAGTTCGGCGACTCGGTCGAGATCGGCGCGCGGTATTTCGACATCTCCGCCGCTGGCGTTCTCACGCATTTGCGCCGCATTGCGCGCGCCGGGGATCGTGATGCTCACCGCTGGATGGGCGACACAGAATGCCAACGCCGCTTGCACGAAGCTGGTCACGTCGCCGTGCACTAAGAAGCGCAGCTCAACGGCTTTGGCCAATTCCTTGGCGAACGCTTCGCCTTTAAAACTGCGGGCGCGGACATCTTCGCCTTGGAATCTTGCTGCGTCAGCGACGGTCATTTTCCCCGTGAGAATTCCCCGCCTGAGCGGCACGCGGGCGATGATACCGACATTGGCTTGCTCGGCTAGCGGAAAGATTTGTTCCGCGGGTTCTTGAGCCAGCAGATTGTATTCCACTTGAATTGTCTCGGCGCGGCCGTCTTTGACCGCGGCGATGGCTTCTTCCATGGAATTGATCGACACGCCGTAATGGCGAATTTTCCCGGCCTGCTTGGCTCGTTCCAGAACCTTCCACACTTCGCCTTTTTCGATTACCTCGACGGTCGGATTATGCAGTTGATAGAGGTCGATGTAGTCGGTCTGAAGCCGCTGCAAACTCTCGTCCATCACCCGACTGATATAGTCCGGCGCAAAATTTCTTTTGCCCCGGTTCGGCCCGGTCATGACATTGCCACCCTTGGTGGCGAGGATCACTTTGTCGCGCTTGCCTTTCAGCGCGTTGCCGAGCAGCGTTTCCGAGTAGCCGACGCCGTAGGCATCCGACGTGTCAATGAAATTGACGCCGACCTCTAGAGCGGTCTCGATAGCGCCGAGCGATTCTTCATCTTTCATCGGCCCGAAGTGGCCGGCATGCACCATGGTGCCGAGACCGATGACGCTGACACGCAATCCGGTTTTGCCAAGCATGCGGTATTTCATGGCCGCAAACATAAAACATCTACGGCTACGACCGCAAGCGATGGGGCCGAATCCCCTCCGGGAACTTTTGCTCTAGGACAATCGTTGGACTTATTGGGACGCCTGCATGGACACCACCTATCCGCTCTATTACAATGGCCCGGCCGTGAGCCGAAGCAATGTGCGCCAACAGGGGCAGGAGCGCTTCTCCTCGGAGATCATGACCTATCTGGATCATCTCTACCGGGTAGCGTTTCATCTGGTCCGAAACGACGATGACGCGCAGGATTGCGTGCAGGAGACCTGTGCTCGGGCGCTCAGCGCTTATCGCCAGTTCGCGCCGGGGAGCAACATGAAGGCATGGCTGACGCGGATTCTCTATAACTTTTTCTGCGATTCCTACGCGCGCAACAAGCGCATGGTGGCCGCCGAGGATCTCGGCAATTTCAACCAGGACGGCGAGGCCGACAAGAGTTTTTGGGAGAGTGTGACAGTAGACCACACCGGACCGGAGAAACAGCTTTTGCAGCAGGAACTCGGCGCCAAGATCGGCGCGGCGCTCAGTCGCATCCCCGAAGAGTTCCGCGCGCCGATCGTGCTGGTCGACATGGGCGACTTTTCCTACGCCGAGGCGGCGGAAATACTTTCCTGTCCGATCGGCACCGTGCGCTCGCGTCTGTCGCGTGGGCGCAAACTGTTACAAAAGTTACTAAGCGACTATTTGGCTAAAAGTGGAGCGAAATTGTAGATCATGCGTTGCGACGAAGCTCAAGAACTGATCACCGCGCGGGTCGATAACGAGCTTGGCGCTGAAGAGCGCGCGGTGATCGACGCTCATTTGCAGAGCTGCGCTGACTGTTCGCGGGCTTGTGCGCAGGAACAGTTTTTGAAGCGGCAACTAAATCTTACCGGACGAGCCGTGCGCGCGCCGGCGGCGCTGCGCCGGAGTCTCGAAAGAAAAAGCGCGGCGGCAGCGGCAGTCGAGGGCGATTTTTCCAAGTGGCGATTTGCCAGTTGGTTTGAATTTCCCGCCTGGCGCCCCGCGTCGGTGGTCGCGCTGGTGCTCGTGATTGTGGCGTCATTTCTCTACACGCAGCGGCGCGCCGATAACGTCGGGGTCGCAGCGATTGAGAGCCATCGAAGTATTCTTAGCGGCAAGACCACTCTTGTACGTTCCGACAATCCAGCGGCGCTGCGAGAAGAGTTGGCGCGTGCGGTCGGCGACCGGTTTCAGCCAGTGGCTTTCGATCTTTCGATAATGCAGCTCTACCCGGTGTCGGGTTTTGTCCAAAAGATCGGCGGCCGCGATGTGCTCGTCACGGTGTATCAGGGCGCCGGACCGGCGATCACCTGTTTTACTTTTCTCGGCAGCGAAGCCGACGCTCCCCAAGGCGCCGAAAAGTTCTACGATGATGACATGAGACTCAATTTTTATTCCTTCTCAGGCGATGGCGTGAATGGGATATTGCATCGAGAAGGCGACGTGATCTGCGTGCTGGTGTCGAAAATGCAAATCGGCGCACGCATGATTGCGCTAGTGAAAAGAGATAAAAAGCAATGGTCAGCGGGGATTGAAGATCGAGGATCGAAGATAGCGATGTACAATCTTTGATCTTCGCGCAGCTAAATTGCCAGCGGCACTCGGGTTCGGCAACTTGGTTGTTACGAACGCGATCACGACGATCCCGCGTTGACAACCCCCGGTTAATTCCATACTCTTCACTTGCCCATCTAACGTTGGCCTGAGCGGGCGTAATTCAGTGGTAGAATGCCAGCTTCCCAAGCTGGACGTCGCCGGTTCGACCCCGGTCGCCCGCTCCATTCATTAAAAATCAATTACTTACAAACTTAGGTTATGCAGATTAGCGGCAAATTCTTGGACCTAACGGCGAAAGTTCCCCAAACGTTCCCACGACAAAAGTAGATGACTTGAAACCAGTTGCTATAGATC
>JAERMN010000620.1 GCA_016844625.1 Deltaproteobacteria bacterium | reverse complement strand
AAAACATTCGGGGGTGACGCCTTTGCGATAATTCTCATCGCGTTCTTCTGATACCCCGCAGCTTGCTGCGGGGTAGTTCATTGACCTTTCAGGACAAACTATTAAACGGCAAGGGGACGGCGATCAACGTTTCCATGGGCGGATGCAGTTTCAGCACGCTTAGCCAAGTGGTTATCGGCACGATTATCCAACTCGGCTTGAAACTATCCGAGGATGTTTCGCCGGTGGAAGTCGATGCCGCGGTGGTCCGTTACGTGCGCGGACAATCGGTCGGCGTCGAGTTTCTTCAGTGGCGCCAAAGCGAACGGGAACGTTTGCAGCTCTTCGTGCGTGGACTATTGATCGGGCGCTAGCCTGAACGGAGCTAAGCTAACGATCATTCGAAATCCGAAGCACGAAAACGGCCCCGCGGAGCGAAACAAACCCGGAAAAGCTAAATCCGAAATCCGAAGCACGAAATTCGAAACAAACTTCAATTCAAATGGACCTCAAACTCGGAAAATCCAAAACCTAGAATCCGAAAGAAGTTTGTTTGGGATTTTGTGCTTTTCCCTCATTTGAATTTGTTTCGAATTTCGGTCCGCGGGGCTTCTTTCGTGCTTCGAATTTCGTGGTCATTTTCCGCGCCGGCGTTACGCAATCGCTTCGCGACTGCGGCGATAGTGGAATAGAACGACGAGCGCGAACAAACCCATTCCAATTAAATCCTGCAATAAATTCGGATATACCAAAACTAGGCCTGCGACGATCAGCAGCAATCGTTCGACCTTTGTGGTCGCCACTTTTAGCCAGCCGGTAAATCCCGCAGCGAGCGCGGCAAGGCCGATGGCGGCGGTCACCGTCGTCCAAAAAATATTTTCCCAACTACCTTTGAGCAGCAGGCCGATGCCGTCGGGATGAAGCGTGAACATGAACGGCACTAAGAATGCCGGCAGTGTGTACTTCCACGCCATCATTGTCGTCTTGTACGGATTGCCACCGGTGATCGCCGCAGCGGCGAACGGCGACAGCGCGGTCGGCGGCGACACTTCCGAGAGCACGGCGTAATAAAAAATAAACATATGCGCGGCGTATTCCGGGATGCCCAACTTGATCATCGCCGGCGCGGTGATCACGGCAGCGATGATGTAGGAGGCGGTCACCGGCACGGCGAGGCCCAAAACCCACAACGCCAACGCGGTGTAGAGGACGGTGAGAAATAAACTGTTGCCGGCGAGGGTGAGAATGATAAATGAGAACTTCAAGCCGAGGCCGGTGAGAGTGACGACACCGACGATAATGCCCGCAGTCGCACAAGTCGCCGCGACCGATAAGACATCCGTCGTGCCTTTCTCAAACATTTTCCACAACCGTGTCGGCGTAAGCGCGGTGTCGCGCCGGATGTAACTCAGCAGGATCGCCACCATGATGGCGTAGGCGACCGACAGTATCGCCGTATAGCCCCACATCATGAAAACCACGATGGTGACCAACGAGATGAAGTGAAATCCATACTTGCGCGTCAAGCTCCAGCAATTTTCGCCCTCTACGTGGATCGGCTTGGCGCCGAATTTTCTGGCGTCGAGCTCGACCATGGCGAAGATCGACCAGTAGTAGAGAATCGTCGGGATCGCCGCCATGGCAAGCACGTCGAGATACGAAATTCTTAAAAACTCGGCGATCAAAAACGCCGCGGCGCCGAGCACCGGCGGCGAGATGATCGCGCCGATGCCGCCTGCCGAAAGCAGCCCGCCCGCCGAGTCTTTGTCGTAGCCCGCTTTGGCCAACAGCGGCCACGCCACCGAGCCGAGTGTCACGGTCGTCGCGACACCAGAACCTGAAGGTCCGCCGAGCAGAAATGAAGCCAGGGTGACGGTGCGTCCTGCTGCCGCGGGTTTGCCGCCGGTGGCCGCCAGAGAGAAATTTACGTAGAACTCGCCGGCTTTGGAAAATTCTAGGACGGCGCCGTAGATCGTGAAGAGAATAATAAACGTCGCGGCGACATCGAGCGGCACGCCGAAAATGCCTTCCAGCGTGATGTACATGTGGCCGACCAAGCGGTCGATTTGGTAACCTTGATGGGTCCACGGCGGCGGCAAATAGGCGCCGAAGCGCGCGTAGGCGAGAAAGCCGATGGCAACGGCGGGTAGCACCCAGCCGGTGGTGCGCCGGGTCGCTTCGAGGATGAGAACTATCGTCAGCGCGCCGAAAATCTGGTCTCTGACCGTCGGCAGCGCCGCGCGGTAGATGAATTCTTCGAAGTCCCACAATGGATAAGCGACCACCGCGATGCTCGCGGCGATTAGAAGCCAGTCGTACCAAGCCACGCCGCCAAACCTGGCGCGCCGTAGCGGCGGATAGATGAGAAATGAAAGAACCAAAGAGAGGCCTGAGTTGGCGGCGCGGCCCTTGTTCTTCTTGAATGAATTGCTGCGCCGCTTCGAGGCGGGACGGGTCGATGGAGACTTCAGCCATTGGCGCGGCTTTTACATGAGGCGACGGACAGACGTAGCGCGCTGCCGGGTTGGATCATGAATGGTTTGGAATCGCCAAGGTGATCGAAGTGAAGCGACATGGAAGCGTCGTCGCTTAAACTTATATTCAGCGAGGGAAAAATCGTGGGTGTTGGACTAACCACCCAGACAGCGTTTTCATGCTTGGCGTTCTCATGGCCGTAGAATTCCACCAAGCGCGCTTCGCCGTAACGCAATTGAATCAATTCGAAACCGTCGCGGCGCAGCGTGAACACTTCTTCGACATGGCTGCCGTAGATCGAGTGGCGAAAGCTCAAGCGCAGCGTGCTGCCGAGGCGAACCGGCACGCTGTGCTCGATGCCGTTGTCATTCAATACCCGAACGCACAGCGGCTGGGCGTTACCGATGGCCGGTAAAAGCAACGCGCCAAACACGACAAGGGCGCAACCAAATGAGATAGAGCTTTCACCACGAAGGTCACGAAGGTCACGAAGGACACGAAAGGTTCGGACGACTAAAGTTCTGAACTTCGTGCTCCCTTCGACTTTGCTCAGGACATGCTTCGTGTCCTTCGTGTTGAGCATGGATTGTCTCAGCGAAATCATTTAGCCGCCGTCGGTACTCTGATGCCTTTTTCTTTGTAGTAGCGCAGCGCGCCGGGATGAAACGGGATCGGCGAACCGACCACGGCGTTTTTCAGGCTAATTTCCGTTGCCGCTTTGTGGACGGCGACCAGATCGGCGGTGTGTTCGAGAAAGAGCTTGGTGATCTGGTAGGCGAGATTTTCGTCCAGTTTTTCGTTGACGATCAACAAATTCGTGGCCGCCGCAACCGGAGTATCTTCGTCGACGCCTTTGTAGACGCCTTTAGGAATGTTACTGGCGAAGTAAAGAGGTCCGTACTTTGCGACCATCTTCGGTACGGCGTCACCATGAGGAATGATGTTGATCTTGATTCCCGGAGTCGCGGCGACATCAAGAACCGCCGCAGTCGGCAAGCCGCCATCCCAGATGAAAGCGTCGATCTTGCGGTCTTTGAGAGCGCCGGCGGATTCCGCGGCGCCAAGTCGGTCTTGGCTCTTGAAATCTTTCGGCGTGATGCCGTAGGCCTCGAGCACGCGCAACCCCTTCACTTCAGTGCCCGAACCGGGCGAGCCGGTAGACACGCGCTTGCCCTTGAGATCGGCCACCGACTTGATGCCGCTGCCATCGGCGGCGACGATATGCATGAAATTTGAGTAGAGCGCCATGAGCGCGCGAATGTTGGCCTTTTCCTTGAAACCTCTGATTTGTCCGTTGAAGCCATCCCACGCGGTGTCGGGAAGCGATAGGGCCATCCCAATCCGATTGCCGTGCAGCAGTTTAACGTTGTCAACCGATGCCGTGGTTACCTCCGCGGTCGCTTCGGTGTGGGGAATATTTTTGGAGATCAGCGCCGCCATGCCTCCGCCGAGCGGATAATAAACGCCCCCGGTGCCGCCGGTGGCGATCGACAAGCGGGTTTTGACTTGGGCATCGGTGGCTAGCGGAAGCAGCGCGAGCACAGCGATGATAACGCTCAAAGAAATTGAAAATCGTTTGCGCATATGCCTTCTCCTCATTTTGGTGCTGTTAAGGGCTATACGAGAAGTCCGGCTCGGCGCCATTGGGATCGGTTGGGTATGCGTGGGTCATTCCTTCGCCCTCGTTGCTTCGGCGTAACTTACTGTGAACCGAGGAGGGTCGTCAAGGAAGCATTATCCGCTTTGCGCGCTTGGCGTGTGGCTCGACCCTCACCCCTTCCCTCTCCCGCAAGTGGGCGAGGGTGAGGGAGAGGGCGGCGCGCACAATGCATGCCGTGAGCAAAGCCGAAGGGAGCATGAACTTCGGAATTTTAATCAACCGAACCCTTCGTGTCCTTCGTGATCTCCTTCGAAATAAGGGGCCAGCGGGGTCCCGGTGGAGGGAAATCCCTCCAATTTCATGTTCAGCGGACGAGCGTAAGCTCATGGAACACTTCGTGGCGAGAAAGCGTTGTCTCACTTGGCGCTAAACGCACAACGCCCAAGCCGGGGGGGCTTGGGCGTTGCGTGGGAGGCAACGAACGTGAGCCTATCTCACGCCGCCGCGGGCTAACAGGTCCAAAGTTTTTGCCACCACTTGACGCCGAAGTCGCCGGCGTCGGCGGTGCGCAGGTTCATCTGACTGCGGATGTCGGCGAGCTGGTGCGCTTCGTTTTGCTGGCGCTGGGTGATTTGGCGACGGTACTCGTCGGTCGCCGGACAGGACGACTCTTCGCCTTTCCACGGATGGCGCAGCACGTAGCGCGCTTGAAAATTACTTCTGTCAGCGGTTTCTTGCAGGATCAGATCCTCGGGAAAATGTTGGGTGTCATAGCGCACGTGCATGCGTGTGACGAAAATATCGCGGGCGCCGCCCATCGGAGGCATGATAGGACGGCGTCCGCGACCCGGGATCAAATCAGGAGGCGTCTCATT
>JAERMN010000144.1 GCA_016844625.1 Deltaproteobacteria bacterium | reverse complement strand
GGTATCGATGGTTTGCAGCAGGATAATCTTTTCAAGTTGGCGCAGCATCGGTGCGCCAAAACGGCGCTCCTTGTCCTCGTAAACCGCAACAACCCGCTCAAGCGCGAGGTCGGACAAGCCTTCCGGTCTCAGCCCTTCAACTTCGTCGCTCTTGAGTTCCAGGCGCAGGTTAAATTGATGATGGAACGCTTCGTTTAAGCCCGGCAAATCCCAGTCGCTCGGATGAAGCTCTTTGTCCACGTAACGCGCAGCGATTTCTTCGCCAAGCTCTGCGGCCATATCGAGGACTGCTTCCTTCAAGCCCTCGCCCTTGAGAAATTCGCGCCGCTTGCTGTAAATCACTTCGCGCTGCTTGTTGAGCACATCGTCGTATTCCAGCAAATGTTTGCGGATATCGAAGTTGTGGCCTTCGACTTTCTTTTGGGCATTCTCGATCGCGCGCGTCACCAGGCCGTGTTCGATCGGCTCGCCATCCTCCATGCCCAGCCGGCCCATGATGCCTTGGATACGGTCGGCGCCGAAGATTCGCATCAGATCGTCTTCGAGAGAAAGATAGAAGCGCGATGAACCGGGATCACCTTGCCGTCCGGCCCGGCCACGCAGCTGGTTATCGATGCGCCGGCTTTCATGCCGTTCGGTGCCGAGAATGTGCAGCCCACCCGCGCCAACCACACGATCCTTCTCCTCGGCGCAGACTTTCGTGTAGTTCGCCAAAATTTCGTCAAAGCGCTGGCGATATTCGTCCGGCGCCTTGTCTAACTGCTCGCGGATATCTTCAACCATGCGCAGATACTCTTGGCGTTTGGCTTCGTAGTTTTGCTGCGCCTGCTGAATCGCCTGCTCATAGGGAGCCCTCACTTCCTCGCAACGGACTTCCGCTTCCTCGAAGGCCCGATGGGCTTCGGCAAATTCGCGCACCATCGGCGCATGCTCGCCGGTAGCTAGAACATCGAGGGTACTGGTAAACTCAAGGTCAATTAAACGTTGTTCATAGGAACGGCGCTTTTCGTCGAGAGCTTCCATCAGAACTTCGCGCTCGCCGCGTTTTTGCTGCCAGAGATCCAAAGTCGCGCTGAAATCTTCTTTCGCCTCGGCGAAATCCGCGGCCGCTTCCGCGCCACTGCCGTTTTGTGAACTCAGCACCGCCGTTTCGAACGCCTCTTTAGCGCGGAGGTAGCCGTCAGGGATCGGCCGCATATTGTGCAGCGCTTCAATCAGCTCGGTGGCGGAAAGATCTTCGTAGCGCTCGCGCGCTTCGCGAAACGGCGAGATGCCGCGAATCTCTCGCTGCAATTCCGTGGTCCGTTTAAGCGCTTCGCCGCGTTGCTGATCGAAAGCCTCGCCGTCTTTAAGCAGTTTTTTTTCGGCGCGTTGAACTTCCTCTTCGTACTTCTCGCGCAACTCCCGTAGCGAATCTTCGTAGCGCACTGCGCCCTGAGTCGGCAGCTTCGAGGCCCGGTTGATCCACTCGTTTTCCATATCCGAGCGGGCCAGGAATTCCGGATTACCGCCGAGCAGAATATCGGTACCACGGCCCGCCATGTTCGTGGCGATCGTCACGGCATTGAACCGCCCCGCCTGAGCGATGATGCTCGCTTCGGCTTCGTGATTGACGGCGTTCAAGACATTATGCTTCACGCCCTTCTTCTTGAGCATGCGCGAGAGCTTCTCGGACTTGGCTACTGAAGTCGTGCCGACCAGAATCGGCTGGCCCTTTTTGCTGCGCTCTTCTATTTCCTGCACCACCGCCTCATATTTTTCGTTGTCGGTGCGATAGACCACGTCGGCGCGATCGTCGCGCACCATGGCGCGGTGGGTCGGAATCACCATGACATCGAGTTTATAAATTTTCTTGAACTCGGGCGCCTCGGTGTCCGCGGTGCCGGTCATGCCCGCCAATTTCTTGTACATGCGGAAATAGTTTTGAATCGTTATCGTTGCCAGGGTCTGGTTTTCCTCGCGAATATGGACACGTTCCTTCGCCTCCACCGCTTGGTGCAAGCCATCCGACCAACGCCGCCCTGGCATCAACCGGCCGGTGAACTCGTCGACGATGATCACCTCGCCTTCTTTGACGACGTAATCGACGTCGCGCTTGAAAATCGCGTGCGCTTTGAGCGCCTGCTGCACATGGTGCAAGGTGTCGATCTGGCGTGGATCATAGAGATTGTGGACGCCGAGCAAACGCTCCACTTTGGCCACACCGCCTTCGGTGAGCGTCACCGAGCGGCTCTTCTCATCGACGGTATAATCGCCCTTGGCGTCGATGGCGGCGCGGTCTTCCTGTGATGGGTCGCCTTGAATTACGGCGCCGCGCTGAAGCTTGGGAATGATCCGGTCGATGACGTAATATTTGTCAGTGGATTCCTCCGCCGGCCCGGAAATGATCAGCGGCGTGCGCGCTTCGTCAATCAGAATATTATCGACTTCGTCGACCACGGCATAGTTGAGCTCGCGCTGGACGTATTCTTCCAGGGAGAATTTCATATTGTCGCGCAGATAATCGAAGCCGAACTCATTGTTGGTGCCATAGGTGATGTCGGCGAGGTATGCTTCCTGGCGCGTGATCGGACGCAGATTCAAATAGCGGTAATCCTTGGTCAAAAAAGTCGGATCGAAGAGATAGCTCTCCTCGTGCACGATCGACGCCGTGCGGAGTCCCAATTTATAAAAGATCGGCCCCATCCACTGCACGTCGCGGCGGGCGAGATAGTCATTGACCGTAATCAGGTGCACACCGCGCCCGGTGAGCGCATTCAAATAAAGCGGCAAAGTCGCCACCAGCGTTTTGCCTTCGCCAGTTTTCATCTCGGCGATCTTGCCCTCATGCAGCACCGCGCCACCGATCATCTGCTCGTCGAAGTGGCGTAGCCCGATGGTGCGGCGCGAAGCTTCGCGCACCGCCGCGAACGCTTCAGGCACCAGCTCTTGTAAAATCTCGGCCTCAACCTCGCGTAGCTGCTTGTCTAATTCGTCGCTCTCAGTTTTGATCTCTTCGCGCCGCTCACCGTCGGCGGTCGCCACTTCTTCGAGCAGGTCAGCGAGCTCTTTTTGCAAAGTCGTCGTCGCTTCGACGATGCGCTTTTTGAATTGCTCGGTCTTGGCACGCATTTGGTCGTCGGTCAGCCCCTTGAACTCATCTTCGAATTTATTGATCTCGTCGACGTAGGGGCGAATCCGCTTGATCTCGCGGTCATTCTTGGTGCCGACGATCTTCTTGATGAAACTTAGCATGCGATGAATTTTCTCCCTGCTTTGGTGGAGGCGAAGGCGCTATTCGGAGTCGTAAACTATCAGCAAAATACACGATTTAGCCCGCAACTTAAAGCCGTTGCAGGTCTCCGGCAGCCATCCCAGTCAGCGCTCGATGCGCACCGCCGATTCGACTTTCTCGCCAAGAAAGCGCCGACCCACTTTGATGAAGCGGTCGGGCGCATCAGTGACGAAAAAACTATGCGCGCCTCTGCCGTTTTTGCGCGCAAGCAGGCCTTTTCTTAGCGCCGATTCCACTTCTTTGGCGGTTTCCTCGGCGGAGTCGACCAAGCGAACCGTGTTGCCCATGAACTTCCGAATCGCTTTTTTAAGCAATGGATAGTGTGTGCAGCCGAGGATCAAGGTATCGATGCCGCTCTGCTTGAAACTTCCGAGATAGGCATTCACTGTCATCTCCACCACGGCGTTGTCCGTCCAGCCTTCTTCAACCAGCGGTACGAACAGCGGGCAAGCCCGGCTGTAAACTTCGATCGTCTGATCGGCCGCTTTGAGTGCGCGCGTGTAGGCGCCGCTCTGAATCGTCGCCTCTGTGCCAATGACACCGACGCGTTTATTCTTGGTGCTCTTTACCGCTCGCCGGACGCCAGGCTCGATCACACCGACCACTGGAATCGTCAACTGTTCTTGCAATCGGCCAAGCGCGATCGCAGTCGAAGTGTTACAAGCGACGACAACTATTTTGACGCCCTTGTCGACGAGAAACTGGCTATTTTCGAATGAGTAGCGCAACACCGTCTCCACCGACTTGGTGCCGTAAGGTGCGCGCGCCGTGTCGCCCAAATAGATGGTGTTTTCCTTTGGCAGCGTCTCGATAATTTGATGCAAAACGGTCAAGCCGCCGATGCCGGAGTCGAAGACACCGATGGCGCTATCTTTGTTGGTCATAGCCAAGCGGACTCGGCGCCCGGCGCCATTTCGTTGCCGAGATCTTTCTCACAGGCGGGAGCGTAGCCGAACACCTGTTGCCAAACTTCCTTGGATTCCATGCACAGATAAATTTTCACAGTCGGCGCGGCGCGGCGAATCCAGCCGACCATTTTGCGATACATTTCAACTCGTAGCGGCTGAAAATAGCGCAGCTTGCCGTCCGGACAAAGCACCTGCTCGCCGGTCAAAAGCTGGGTGCCCGGAAAGCGCTCGCGCATCGCCCGCTTAAGACCCGGCGTGTTGCGCAGCACACCCAAACTCAGCCACGACAACCGTTTCCAATCGATGGTGGCGAACACTTCTTCGATCATCGCTCGGTAGTCAATCTCCCAACCCGGATATTCGATCATCGGATCGAAGTGAAAACCCAAGCGATAGCCCGCCTCTTGGCAGCGCCGCGCGGCGCTTAATCGCTCGCTGAATGAAGCCGTGTCAGCTTCGTCCCAGTCAATTACCGCCTGCGGATTCATCGACCAGGAGACCACGACGCGTCCCTTGGGATCAAAATCAAGCAGGCTAGCGACGCAGTCGCTCTTGGTTTTAAGCTCAAGCAAAACATTCGGCTGTTCGACGAAATAAGGCATCAGTTCGCCGACCATGCCGGTAAATGGCTCCAGCGCCAAGCTGTCGGTGATCTCGCCCGTGCCGACGCGAAAAAACATGCCGCGATGTTTGCGCAAAACTTGATCGGCCTCAGCGATTAGATCGCCGACGTTGCTAAATACTTTGAGCTCTGAATTGTCCGCCAGATACTCTTGCAAGTAGCAGTAACTGCAATCCATCGGGCAGTTGCTGGCGAAGTTAATGACGAAATAGTTGCAGCACACCTGGCCGTCGCTGCCTGGACATTTTTTGAAAAACTCGCCTTTGTGCTTGGCTAAATAGAGTTTCTTTTTCGCCGCGCCAAAAGGGTCCGTCATCGACGATCCGTCGCCCACGCGCCGCGAAACCTCCCCCACGAACCTGAACGGAACATCCGGCAATGTCCGGCGCAAGTTACGGTAGATCGGACTGGCCTCCGAACCTTGCTCGACGATCACTTCCTCGGGTTGAAACGGTTTCATCTTACTTAATTTTTTTGACCACGCTGCTCGCAGCGTGGAACCTTTAAATGGGGTTTCCAAAAGAGGGCGAGCATCCCCTTTGCGATATTTTAAAAGGCGCTGGGGTTAAGACCTCGGCCGCGAAGTGGCTGCGTTTATTGTGTGGCCGGCCAAAAGATCGAAAATTTCCGGCATGCTAGCCTGGTCTGCCGCCTCGGTTAATTTCCTCGCAAGCTGTTTAAGTTCAGCATGGCTCGCCGCCGCAAACTCGACTCGTACTTGGCCACCTTCCAGTCCCGGTGGCACACTCACACGAATCTCGGGGTGAAGATTCAGATCCTGAATTTTCGCGCGAATCGCGTCTTCGGTCTCAGCCAACCTGGGAAACCTGAGCCGGCGAATCTGTTCTTTGATCCGTTTGAGCCGATCAGCGCGGCCGAGGCGCGGATCGGTTGCGCTATCGTCGATCGATTTGCGCGTTAAGATCGCTTGAATACTCTGCCGATCGCGGAGCGAAATTTCTTCGAGCCAGTCCATCAGATCGCGCAGGTGATTCTCGCTGATCTTAAGCGCGGAAGCGAGCCGTGCCAGCGCGTCCGCGTCGTCAGCCTGCCAGCTAAGCCAGCGCTCCAGCGTCTGCGGGTGAAAGCCTTTCGTCGTCGAGTAATCGCGAATTTCTCTCTCCGACATGATTCTCCTGCGTGAACTCTGCCAAGGTATCTTCGTAAGCCCGGGCATCACTCGCTTTGCCGCGCTTGCGCGCGCCTGCTGCTAGGACCTCAACCTTGCGCCGCAAAACTTCAATCGCCGCCTCCCGCCGTATGCCGTCAAGTCCCGAGCGTAAGAGCTTTTGCAACGCCAGCACACGGTACCGGTCCATGCCCCACATGGAGCGCGACAATTGATCGGCGTGGCCGCCGCGCTTGATCACCAGCGCGTCATCGATCAACGGAACCGACTGGTCAACCGTGATGCGCAGCCAAAGGTCGTAGTCTTCGCACACCGGCAAACTTTCGTCGAAGCCACCAACTCGCTCGAACAATTCACGGGTCAGCATCACCGCCGACGGACTCACCAGGCAGAGGTCCAAACTCGGAACGAAGATATTTCCCGACGATTTGCGATGTTTGGCCTTGGGATTGACCCTGACGCCGTTACGAATCCAGATTTCTTCAGTCTGGCAGATTTGCACGCTCGGGTTCTGCTCCATGAAGGCGACCTGAATCGCCAACTTACTCGGCAGCCAGAGATCGTCCGAATCGAGAAACGCCAGATAGCTTCCACGCGCATGGCGAACCGCTAAATTGCGCGCCGCCGACACGCCTCGATTCGACTGATTCAAGAGGCGCAGTCGTGAGCCAAATCGGGTTAGCTGCATCGCCATGTCATCCGTCGAACCGTCATCAACGACGATGAGTTCGAAGTCGCCATAGCTCTGCGCCAACACCGACTCGATCGCTGCACCGACGAAAGGCCAGCGGTTAAATGTCGGAATGATGACGCTTACGTTTGGCGACACAAGATGGCTCGAACGATGCGCATCGAGTTAAGACTGACTTGGCGAAGCGCTAGATAAACGACTCCACTTTTTTAAAAAACTGCTCAGCCATCATTTTGGCGACACCGTTGAGCATGCGCTGGCCGACGCTGGCGATCAGTCCGCCGATTTTCGGGTCGGTGCTGTATTTGAGAATCGTCTGGCCGTTATTCTCTTCGAGATCGATAGCTACGTCTCCCTGCATGAAACCGGGACCACCGGAGCCTTCGGCGCTCAAGACATAATGCAACGGCGCGTGCTTGTCTTTGATCGCAACTTTGCCTTTATAAGTTCCTTTGACTGAAGCGACACCGACTTTCATGACCGTCTCGTATCTGTCCGGCGCCACTTCGTTCATGCTTTCGCAACCCGGCATACACTGCGCCATAATCTTCGGGTCCAACAAAACCTGCCAAACTCGTTCACGCGGCGCGTTAAACGTGTAACTACCTTCGATCTTCAACGCAGCTAGCCTCCCGTTTCATCAGCTGAGAATTGGCAAAAACCATAACGTTCATCTGGCGGAAACACAACCGGTCCAACGGCCGGACCCATCTAGCGCGAATTCTTCATGGCACGAGGAGAACTGATGACACTGTTGGTCTAGGTGTGACCCCAAAGAACTAAAGCACCGAACGAAGGCACCGGC
>JAERMN010000143.1:12593-13426 GCA_016844625.1 Deltaproteobacteria bacterium | reverse complement strand
CCGCCGGTCCCTCTCAAACTTAAAGCGCGCCGCGCGCTCCCGTTCGTCCGGCGAAATTAGCTCGCGGTTGAAATCGACGCTCGAATCATCGAGCCGCACCGCCCAAACATGAACGTTATTTTCGAGCACAGGAAGCTCAGCAGAAGGCTGTGGCCATGAAGTCATGAATTAGCCACCGGTTTTTTGTTCACTTAGACGTCGACCGGAAAGAATACTCACCGCGGAGACGCCGAGAACGCGGAGAAGGACTTTGAACTTATAAAACTCTGCGTACTGTGCGCCTCTGCGGTAAATCTCCTATTTCTCTTCCTTCGTGCTCTTCGTGTCCTTCGTGGTGAATATGAATTCACACCAAACTCTCACCCGCGCTCGGCGACCCGGTAACGACCACACGCTCGCCGTCTCGCGTGATTTCCAGATCGCACGGCCCGTCAAAGAAAATCATCATGCGAGGGTGCTCATATACCGTCGTCTTGTGCGGGATCTCTTCGATATAAACGTTGAACATCATACCGTCAGGCAGATTGACAGTCTGGGTGTGCATCGTATCGCCCTCGAAGAACACCTCGATCCAGTTACGGTTCTCAGTGACGGCGAGAATGATCCCCGCGGCGTTCTTGATCGCCGCGACTAATTCTTCGCCGTTATCGAGGGTATCGGCCATGGAAAACTTGTTCTCTCGCCAAAGCGCAAAGGCGCTAAGTAAAAAAAGACCTTCTGAACTTGGCGCCTTTGCGCCTTTGCGGGAAATAATCCGAATTCTTCTATTGCGCCCTTTGCGGCCAATTCTTCGAATCCGAGTTCAAGCTAACTCCCCAGCAACGTCGCGGCGT
>JAERMN010000143.1:0-12570 GCA_016844625.1 Deltaproteobacteria bacterium | reverse complement strand
TCCGGCACTTTGAAGTTGGCGAGATTACCGCGCAGAAACGTCAGCAAGTCTTTCTCGACCACTGTGCTCCCCGGCCGCGGCACGATGGCGGCGCCGATCACTTGGCCGCGCTTGGCATCGGGGATAGCGAAGACAGTGGTCTCCTGCACGCCGGGGTAAGTGTAAATCAGATTCTCCACCTCGGCGGGATAGACATTCAAACCGCCGGTGATGATCATGTCGTCGCGCCGGCCGAGATGATAGTAGTAGCCGTCCGCTTCGACCTTGCCGACGTCGCCGGTGTAGAGCCAGCCGTTGCGAATCCGCTGCGCGGTGGCGTCAGGCCGGCGAAAGTAACCTTTCATGACATGGGGTCCGCGCGTGATAATCTCGCCGGCCTCCCCGAGCGGAACTTCTTTGTCGTGCTCGTCGACGATCTTCACTTCGACCCGTGGCACGGCGCGACCGATGCTGCCCATCTTGGCTTCAGCTTTGCCCGGCTCGACCAGCGTAATCATCGGCGAAGTTTCTGTTAGCCCATAGCCTTGGATAACTTTGATATGCGGCTGCGACGCTTGAAACGCGCGCAGCAATGGCATGGGAATACTCGTGCCCATCATCGCGGCGATCTTCATGCTGCTGGTATCGTAACTGGCGAGATTTTTTACGCCGAGGAGAAGTTGAAATACGATCGGCACGCTTTCGAAAACATTGATGCGGTATTTTTGAATGCCTTCGAGCAACGTCACGGGATTGATCTGATCGAAGATCACCAAAGTGTAGCCCTTTTCGGCCAGCTCGTTACAAACTATCGGGCCGACGATATGCGACATCGGCAAGATGCAGCCGCGGATCGTCGATGAGTCGCTGATCTTCATCTCGCCCATCAACGTCGGGTACTGCATCAAATTGACATAGCTCAACACGACACCCTTGGGCTCGCCGGTGGTTCCCGAAGTGTAGAGAATCAGCGCGTCGCCGCCAGCGTTCAATGTCGGCAGCGTAATCGAGCCCACCGGTGCCGCAAAGCGCATTTCAAAGCGTCGTTCATCGTCACCACCGGCGACCCAAACGGGAATCGGCGCGAGGGTTTTGAAGATTTCTTGCACCTCGCCATAGAGTTGCTGGTGCACAATCAATAGTTTGAGATCGGCGTCCTTCAACACGCCTGCGAGCTCTATGCCCTTCAAGCGCGCGTCGAGAATGACGGTCACCGCGCCGATCTTCTGTGTCGCAAAATAGCTCAGTGGAATGGCGCTAGAATTCGGCAACAACGCGCCGACCCGGTCACCCTGGCGAATGCCCTCTTGCTGCAAGTGGCCGGCGAGCGCATGCACACGCTCGTTGAGCGTGGCGAAAGTTAGTTCTTCTTCCTTGGTGATGATCGCAGTTTTCTGCGGCTGGCGCTCGGCGGTTCGAGCTAAAACTTCCGCCGCGAAAAAGCCTACTGAATCGGTATGGTTTGCCATAGCGCAAATGCCCTCTGAAATGGTTTGTACCAGCGCGATAGTTGCGCCAGCTCGCCACGCTTAAGTGTTAACTTGCCCTGCTGGGTCGCCAAAAACGCGTCGATCTTGTTTCGGAACACTGCGTTCCACCACTCCGCCTTACCGCTGATGAGAAAATCGCCGTCGCTTTGCTGATTCAAATCGGTAATCTCGCCGGCAAGGAATTTTACCGTCCATGCCGTGTTGTTTTCTTCCATCTGCAGCGTCAACGAAGTCGTCAAGCTGGTATCGCCGCCAAATCTGCGAAAGTCCGGGTCGCGGTTGGCGCTCTCGACCAGCGCGTTCATATGCTCTTTGGAAAATAGTGGATAACGCTTGCCAGCGGCCGTTTCGCGCTCTTTCTTAGCCGGCCGACTCGCCACTTCGCGACTAGCGGAAACGCCGTCTTTGAAAAATTGGCAATGCACCGCCTCTTCGAGCAAGTCGGTGAGCAAGAACGCTTCTTGAAAGGTCTTGCCGATAGCGACCGTGCCGTGACCTTTGACGATGACCACGGGATTGTACTTAAGCGCTTCGACGACCCGCTCAGGCTTCGTCACCGTCGGCGTGTCCTGCGGAATGATCGGCACTTCGCCGATCGTATACTTTTCTTCAAAGCTCACCGGCACGAAGCTCTCGTGCGTCAGCGAAAACACCAAAACCATCGGCGGATGCACATGGACGATCGCCTGCGCGTCGGTGCCGCCATAAACCGCCATATGCATCGGCGTCTCGCTCGACGCCTTGTGGTTCGGCTTCAGCGGCTTACCATTGGCGTCAATCTTGACCAAATCTTTGGTCGTCAGAAAACCGAGGGGCGCATGTTGCCCGGTGATCAGAAAATTTTCTTTGCCAACGCGGCAGCTAAGATTGCCACCCCAACCGCTGATCAGCCGCCGGTCAAAGAGCAGCTTGCCCCAACGGATCATTTCACTCTCAAGCGTCGCCATCGATTCGATTCTCAGTTCTCAATTATGGAAAGAAAAGCCGACAAGGAATTTACTCGCGCCAAGTATGTCCTGAGCCACGTCGAAGGGACGCAAAGTTCTGAAAACCAAAGAGCAACTCTTTCTTTGCGAGCTTCGCGCCTTGGCGCGAGTGATCTCTTCGCCGATTCTCTAGCCTAAAGCAAACATTTCAAGTGGGCTAACTTTTCAACAACGCCCAAGGCACCACTTCGTCTTCAACCGGGTGGATCGCAACTCCCGCCGGGCTGATAGGCTTGCCCATGAATGTCGACACATCCTTGTCGGCGCTCGACGAATTCAACGGCGCGCCGCTAAACAGTTCCACCGGCACACCGTGCAGATGGGCGAGCTGCACGGCGAGCAACGAGCCGCAGATGCCGATCGGCCCCTTCTCGACGAGATCGTTGTAAAAGAAGCAAAGCTTTTTGATCTCGCCGTGCGCGAAGAGCGTGCCCAACATGTTGTCGGAGATCAGAGTGGTCGGTGTATTTCGTTCTAGTAATTCACGTGTGACCACCTGCGCGCCCCAGAGTTGCGGCCGCATCTCGGGAACTAAGATGCTCTCGGCATGCTCCGCTTTGAGCGCGCTAACTACGAATGCATACTGATTCTGCGGCGGCACGCCATAGAGCAAAACATATTTGCCGTCGCTCGCGACCCTGTGCTCGGCGTTGGCGGTTTTGGCCTGGTACCTTTGCCGGAAGGATTCTGGCGTATAAAGATCATCGAAACCGATCAGCTGGGTGATGAACTCCCCCGGCGTCAGATCGAACGATGGGTAGCGCGCCTTTAGTAAGGAATTCGCACCTGCAACCAACGGCTGCCCCTGAAACGTCAGCAGCTCATGGGCCGGCCGCTCTTCGATCGGCACGTCGCTGCCGCATTCGAGCGAGCGCGGATCTTGCACCAAAGCATAGAACGGCACGCCGTATTCACGCGCTAGCCGGGCGATCGGATAGGTGCCGACCTTGTTGATGACATCGCCGTTTTGCGCCGCGCGATCGGCGCCGACGATCACCGCGTTGGCTTCGCCGCGCGCCATCACCTGCGCCACGGCGCAATCGGGTATCAGCGAAACGCTCACCCCAGCTTGCGCTAATTCCCATGCCGTCAAGCGCGCGCCTTGCAAGTAAGGCCGAGTTTCCGTGGCAATAACGGAAAACTCTTTGCCCATCTCCTTACAGTAGCGCGCCACCGCGACTAACTCACCGCTGACGTTGCAGTGGGTCAGCACGCGCGCGGGATTGGGCAGGACAGTGGCGGCGCGTTGGGCGCGGGCGCTGCGCGCCCGCGTGATTTGCGCGCCGAATTCGCGCGCCTGGCGCGCAACGATTTCGCCAACCGAGCCGCTAACCGGTAACTTCTCGAAAAACTCCGCGACGTAACCGCCGAGACCGCGAAAATCGAAAGTCGGCCGCACGTCGCAAAATTGCTGCGTCAAGTGCGCCAGCCGCTCGCGCAGCGGCGCCGGGTCTTTGCCTTGGTATTGCTGTGCCACCAGCGCGGCGCTGTAGAGAAAGGTGAGCACCTGACCGTAAGCGCGGGTCTTCATCTCGCGCACGGCGTCGAGCGCCTGGGCGACTTCCGTCACCTGGATGTACTCGATCTTCTCGGGAATTTGGATTTCGTCAAGGATTTCGAATCCCGCGCCTTGCCAGTGCACCGGTTCGAACAGCGGGCTTTCTAGTGCGCTCATACTGATTTCGCCGATACAAAACTTTTCGTTCAACAGAACCTAATCAACAAAGTTTTCGCGCCGGGTAAAACTGCTTCAAAATACGAAATCCGAATATCGAATTTTCTTTGGCGCTTCTCCGTGCCTTTCGCTGAAGCTTTCCCTTTCGTCGTCGGCCCATCAAAGGTACCGAAGCGCTTGGCGCGCCACTTCGATGGTTTTTTGCTCGGCGTCGAAGAATGCCGGATCGCGAAAGCCGAACTTGCCGTGCAGGCATTCATCGGAAACCGCGAGCACCGCGCCGGCTTTTTTACCACGCACCTGCGAGATCGTTAAAAACGCCGAGGTCACCATATCGATGCTCGAAATATTCTGCTCGTTCAATTGCTGAATCAGCTCCGGTGTCTCCTGGAACAACGCGTCAGTGGTGAAAATCCAACCGAGATGGTAGCGGACTTGCAAATCTTCAGCAGCCTGTTTGAGGGCGTTGACAATGTCGCCATGGGCGATGGTGGAAAAATTCTCCGCAACGTAATAGCGCGACGTGCCATCGCCGCGCAGCGCGCCAGTGACGATGACCAGATCGCCGATCTTGATGTTGTCTTGCAGCGAACCGCTCCGCCGTTGCCGACGCTCACCCGCTTGCCATCGAGCGCGCCGGTGTGCATCTCGTAGTCGAGAAAGGTGAAACTCTTTTGCGGACTGTCCAAAAGCTTGAGCAACAAATCACTGCGCTCTTTCGGACCCGGCACAAGCGCGTAGGGACCCAGCGAATTGGGCTTGAGCCCGAGCATGTTGAGCATGCGTTGCGGTGTGAAGTGCGGTTCTTTGATCATGTTTACAGAGCCTGCCAAGCGAACTCGAGTAAATCTTGGCTTGGCACCCCAATTGATTTGAGTTCGTTAAATGATCGTTGGCAGAGCGCGCTCGAAGTGAGCATCAGTTCTGCGCCGGTCTCCGCTGCTTCGCGCATGCGATCCGCGGCATTCCACTCGGCCAACGCTGGATCGGCCTCCGGCACGCCATCGACCAGTTGAATACCGGGGATAGCGCGCAAAATATTTCTCGGCGCAGCGTAGACGCCGCAGCCACGGCCGAGATGGCAGGAATCGTGGTAAGTAACTTTTTTGTTGACCGGCTTAGTGAATTTTAATCGTCCCGATTGCACCAGCTGTTCGACATACTCGACACCATGGATAACTTGAAAACCAGCGCCGGCTTCTTTGGCATACTCGCGCCAAATTCTCTGGCAGCTACCGCAAGCGACGACGACGCGCTTGATGCCAGCATGCTGGAGCCTCGCCAGATTGTCGTCTTTCAAACGCTCATACTCGCGGCGAAAGCCGAGGTCGAAAGCATAAAGCCCGCAACATTTTTCTTCGTCGCCCAGAATAGCGAAGTCTTCGCCGGCCTGCTGCATCAACTGCGCCAGTGCGATGACGCCGCTACGGCCGCTCGCGCGATCGGCGGAGCAGCCTGCGAAGAGCAACGTTGACGCTTTTGACTCACTCAGTTTCGTTAACCCCAAGCCTTGAGCCCACGCGCCGCGCTCTGCCTTCGGCTGCGCCCAAGGATTGTCATGCTGCTGGAGGCCGTCGTAAATCGGCCGGTGCACCGCCATCGGTCCATCTTTCGCGGTGATCTCCTCCCGCATGGCAACCGTGATATCCCATGGCCCGTAGCCGTCGCCGCGCACGCCGCAAAGCTCTTGGCACATGAGGCAGTTGGTGCAGGCATACATCACTTCCTTTAATTCCGGCGTGATCGGATCGAGGCCGTGAAATACTCGCTGCGCCATTAGCCAACGCGACTTCGGCGTGTGGCGTTGGAATTTATAGAACTCGTAGGGCGGACATTTTTCTTTTGGCCCAGGCACGTCCTCCATCGGATTAGCCGGCCCATGGCCGTAACAAGAACCGCACAACACGCAGCCGCTGCTGCGCTGATCGAGTCCTTTGGCGTAAAGCCACTGCTTGACTCTTTCGAGCCCGATGGGTTTTTTGCCTTCGTCTTGCACGGAATTACGCGTCTGCTAAATTAGTTTAAACGTTAACCATTTATAACCCGCCAATATCCGCTGTCAATCAAGCTGAGCGAATTGGCTGGATCACACGACGGACAATGACCGTCAGCAATTCGGTGCGATCATCGGGGATATGGAATCTGAAAGGGGCTAGTTCGCGGTGGCGTCGAGATTCAACTTGCGGAGAATCGCTGAGAGTTCTTTCTGTTCGGGCTTGCTAAGTCCGGTGAAGATTTGCGCGACGCTCTTTTCGAACTGAGGAATCGTGCTTTTATAAAGGTTCGCGCCTTTATCGGTCAGCACGACGTGAACCACGCGCCGGTCCTTTTCGTCGCGCTTACGAACGACCAGATTTTTATCTTCCAGCCGGTCGACGATACCGGTCAAGTTGCTCACGGTGACCATCATTTTGGCGCCAATCTCGCCGAATGGCAGCCTGCCGGCATAACCGATCGTCGCCAGCACGTAGAATTGCGGCGGCGTGAGGCCTAATTTTGCCAGATCGTCTTCCAGTTTCTTATGTGATTGTAAGCTGATGCGAAGAAAACGGATCCACAGACTGGTTGTATAAGTGGTAAAAAAAGGATGCTTAAACCCTGCCACACCATGACTTTAGTCGCAGCGAGGTGAAAAAGCAACTTCGCTGGGCTCGATCGTCGTCACGCTGCCAGCGTTGATTCATTCGGTGGCATCCTCGAGTCGCATCGTCGTATTGATTGCCCCAGCGACGTGATCAAAAATCCCTCAGGGAATAAATTTACGATGAAACTTCACATTCTCGGTTGTGGCGACGCCTTTGGCAGCGGCGGACGCAATCAAAGCGGCTATCTGGTTGAAGCCAGCGACCGTATGTTTCTGCTCGACTGCGGGCCGACGAGCCTTTTGGCGATGAAGCGCGCGGGGATTGACCCGCGCCGTTTGGATGCGATTATTCTCAGTCATCTGCACGGCGATCACTTTGGCGGTATCCCATTTTTCTTTATCGAATTTCTGTACCAGCAGCCGAAAGATAAACCGTTGACTATCGCCGGCCCGCCAGGCACGGAAACGAAAGTAAGACAACTTTTCCAGCTAATGTATGGCAACGGGAACAACGACAAAGAGATTCCGCCGACATGCTTCGAGACTTTGTATCCCGGCCAACCCGCGTTGATCGACGGCATCGAAATTCACCCGTTTCCCGTGCCCCATCAGACCCACGAAATTTCCCTCGGCTTGAAAGTCGTCTACGAGGGTAAAAAGCTGCTTTTTTCCGGCGACTCGGCGTGGACGGAGAGTTTTGTCGATCAGGCGCGCGGCGTCGATCTATTTCTCTGCGAATGTTCGTTTTACGACGAACAACCGGGCATGCACATCAATTATCAAGTTTTGCGGGCAAATTTATCGCGCTTGGAGTGTAAGCAGCTGGTCCTGACGCATCTGGGTGAACAGATGCTCGCGCGTCACGGCGAATTACCCCTTAAATTCGCGATGGACGGGTTAGTTGTCGAATTCTAATTTGTGAACTGCGCTTAACCTGGATTGCCGCTGGTCGACTGGGCCGGCAGGATTAACGCTCGATGACCGCTCTTGCTGAAGATCTCTTGCGCGCTTTCCTGGGCCGCGAGCAAATCAACGTACGGACCGACTTTCACCCGGTAAGCCATTGCGCCACGGCCTAGCGGGGTCGGTTCAACAAAAGTCTCGAAGCCTTTTTCGCTGACCTGCCTGGAAAAATCCTCGGCCCGGTCGCGCTCTCGGAAAGAAGCGATTTGCAGAACATACCCGCCATCCAAAAGCCGAGGCTTCTGATCGTCGCTTGGTAGGATCGCCGTCGAGATTCGCGCGCCGCGCAAACCGACCTGTTGTTCTCCGGCCGCGGATCGACCGCTCGGCGGCGCAGTTTTTAACGTTTCGTAATTCTCGAACCCATGTTCCAGTAGCCGCCTGGTGTCACCCCACTGGTCGCGCGCGCCTAAAATCGCAACGATCAAGGTGACGCCGTTACGTTGCACCGCGCCGACGAAGCATTTCTGCGCCGCTACGGTGTAGCCGGTCTTGCCACCGATGGCGCCGTCGAAATCCCACAGCAAGCGATTATGGTTTCTCACTGAGATGCGCCGTGGCACGACTTTCTTTTTGACCACGGCAGTGGTGCTAACGGAACTGAACTTGGTTTGAACGATTTCGCGAAACAGGGCGTTGCGCATGGCGTAACGGAAAATCACCGCTAGGTCCCGCGCCGTGGAATAGTGATCCGGCGCCGTAAGTCCATGCGGATTGGTGAAATGGGAATTGGTCGCGCCGATGTTATGTGCCTTCTTGGTCATTTGCTCGGTAAATCGCTCAACCGAACCGCTGATGCCCTCGGCCAGCACCACACTGGCATCGTTGGCGGAAGCAAGCATGATGCCGTAGAGCAACTCTTCGATGGGAACGTTTTGTCCCGGTCGCAAATACAGTTTTGATGCCGGCACCCGGGTGGCTTCTTTGGATACCGCAATTGAATCGGAAAGCTTGCGCCCGCTTTCCAGAGCGAGAATTGCCGTCACGACTTTGGTCGTACTGGCTGGCGGCAGGCGCAGGTCCGCTTCTTTCTGAAACAGAATCTTCCCCGTACTTGCATCCATCAGGAGCGCCGCCCGGGCGGTCAAATCCTCCTCAGGATCGAAAGCGTAAAGCGGACAAATAAACGAGGGTAGGAAAGTAAAGGCCAGAATCAGGCTAGCTGCGATGAAATTCGACTTGCGCAGATAACTAAACCTCCGGGTTGCTAATTAGACAACGGAGCTCTAATGGCAAAATCGGCCATTAATAAAACTAATTTATATCACGTTGTCCATTCCCCGCATAGTCCAGAATCGCGACTTTCTCGATTTTTCGCCGTATTGAAATTGCCGGCTCGACAATTTTTTAGCTTTCGACGCTTACGGTTTGATTGACTGCTGACCCCGGTTACGTCGGAACAGAAATGCTGTCGTTTTTAAATTGAACGTGAAACTAATTAGCTCAAGAGCGGGTTAAAAGACTCTGCTGGCGCAGCCGGTCCCGTCATTTCTTGGTCGAAGGGATCCCCTGACGGGAGATTTCCCGTTCGGCGCGGTCTGCTACCCCGGCTTGTTCGCCCATCGCCTCACGGCGAATCCGGTCCTGGCACGGCTGGCAAATCCCGCCTTTGAGAACGTCGGTTGGCTTCGCACAAATCATGCATTTTTTGCTCGGCTCGCTCATGGGGGTATTCTACGCGAAAGAATTCGATTGCCAATTCTTCAGCCTGGGTATGTACTTGATTCCCCTTGCTGATTTCGCGAAGTGCGGCAGCACGCCTGCACATTCGCCCGCTTTGGCTTTCCTGTACGTCTTTCGACTGAATGAAGTACCTCAGGTCGCTGTGACGCGTCAGAAGTCGTCGCCGTGCGTTTAGGGGGAATCAAGTGCATACCCAGATTCTTCAGTTCACAATTCTTATCTGCTTGGGATTCTCCAGGATAATCTCCAAGCCGTACTGGGGATGATCTTTAATCTGACCGGTAATCTCAACCTCCTTGTTCTCGAAACTTTTCGGCGATGTCTTGGTTTTATCGAACAACTCCGCGGTCGATGAGAAGATCACCGCGGTTAATGCTTCGCGCGACGGACCGAAGTTCAAGAAATAAGTATTGCTCTTGGCCGAATGGCCGACCCTAAACACCCTGCCGCGCACGCGCGCCTGCTTGCCCGTGAGACTGCGAATCTTCTCCACGTCACGGGCGAGAAACTCCGGCAGCTCAGGATTTGTTTCCTCCGCCGTTGTCAGTGACAACGGTACATAATTCACCCGGTGAGTATGCGGCTCGCCTGTGACTGATATCGCGGAGTTCTGTACCGTCGGATTCGCCTCTGGAATTTCTCCTACCGCCGGATTCCAGCGTTGGTACAGCACGTGAGTGAAGAAACCCGCGATAAAGATCGCGCTGATAGCGAATGCGTTTTTGCTTGAGCAATCCATCAGGGCTTACGCTCCCAGAGCTGCGAAAAAGCTTTGCGGTATTCCTCCGCAAGCGGTCCGGCGTCACGAAAGAGCAAGAGGTTTTCGTCGTTTAAATTGTCCGCTGAATGGGTCCAATTATAGGAACCGGTTAAAACAATCCGCCGGTCGATCACGGCAAACTTTTGATGCATCAGCCCGCTGTCTCGTTCCTGGCTCTTGGCTTTGCCGCCGGAGACCCGGCGCAGGGGAATTTTCTCCGCGTCGAAAAATTTTCCCTTGGACTTTGCATTGCTGGCGTCGAACTCACGGTCGACAACAACTTGCACGACCACGCCGCGCTTTTTCGCCTGTACCAGGGCTCGTGCAAGATCATCATTGGTAAACGCATAAACCGCCACCAACAATTCTTTCTTGGCTTGATCGATCTCGCGAAGTATATGCCCGGAACATTTTCCTTGGGGGCTGAAACAGGCCTGTACTGCCATTTCGGCAGCCGATATGGAATCGCAGGCGAGAATCTGAAAAAGCAATGCCGCCGTAAGTGCCGCGCGCATCATATTCATAGCCTGGCTCTAGTTGAAGTCTGGGGTTTGCTGCTTTGCCCGCTGAGGCACATGTCGAGAATCAATTTCTCCATCACCAAACGGGGCTGGCCACCGCTCGACTTGAGGCGGAAATCGGCGTCGAACAAGCCTTCCATATAGGAACTAAGATCGGCGAGAGAAAAGCGTTCGGCGCGCTGGAAACACATATAATCCGCGTAGGGATTGCGCGTCAGCAGCGGCGCGCCCTGTTTCAACACGGTCTGCTGAAACTGCTGATAGCTCATGGCGCGCTTCCAGACGCGCGCCAGATCGGTTTCGAGCAGCTGGCGCGCCGATAACAGGCGGCGTATTTCTGACGCGACCGTGCCCAACAGCCGCAAAGGATGTTCACCCTGGGCCAGCAACCGAGCCAACTGTGACAGCGCGCCGGCCGCGTCGCGGTCGCCGATGGCGCGGGTGAGATCGAAGATCCAGCCTTCGCCGTGATCGGCAAAGATCGCCTCGACATCTTGCGCGCGGATCACCGGCCGCTCACCGACGAACAAGATCAACTTGTCTAACTCTTGCTGCAAAGAACGCAGCTCGTCGCCGGCCCGCGCGATAATCATCTCGCGCGCCTGGGGCTCGACCGTTTTGCTGCTCTGGCTAATCCGTTGGCTGACGAAGTCGAGCAAACTCTCACGGCTGATCTTGCCGCTGCGGTCCCGTTCAAGATCGAGATAAAGTGCCGCGCCAATTTCTTCGAAGCGCTTGTACAAGCGCGTGCGCCGGTCGACTTGCACGGCGGTAAGGAGCAAAAAGCCCCACTCAGGTAACCCTTCGTCGAGTAAAATCGTCAGCCGATGCCCTTCGGAGCCTTTGCGCTTGGTCAAATCAACATCGCGGCTTTTCCCGTAGGCAATCAACGCTTCGGCTTCCTCTAGCGCTTCGCCGCCGTCGGCATCCAATAACCCAACCAGCGCTTTTGCCGACGCGGCTTCGAGCCGATCCCACTGCTCCTGCGTCCAACCTTCGAGCACGAGTAAATCCACCAGCAGTTTAACCGCGTCGTCCCGTTTGCCGTCGCGCCAAAGCGCGAGAATCTTTTCACCCAGCTCGCCTTTCTGCTCGCGCGAGAAAAAATAGGGCGCATTCTCAACCCAGAGAAGCTTTTTGCCGGGAAACAACGGCGGCGTCATGAGCGAAGCTTCGATCTGGTCCCAAGTCGCGCTGCGGCCATCGAATCGTTCCAAGTTAAAGCCCCTCTGATCTTGCGGAACGATCAGATCAAGCACCGCTTTACCGGCTTCTTGCACCTGGAGATCGTCGCCGAAGAGAAGCAACAGCCGCGGTCCTTTGCTGTTCTTGAGATCGGCCAGCAGAGTGGGCAGGTCGCGTTTCACGGTGTGCTACCGGTTAGTTTCACGCTTGGGCACGAGGCGAAAGTTACTGAAGACAACGAAACTAAATCAAACTTAATGTTTGGCAATCCACATCTGGTTCTTATCGTTCCAGGCGTAGTCCGATCTCCAGACCTTGAGGCCGATCGTGTACTTGCCGCCTGACTTGGTAACGAATATGCGCTCCATCGAGTGCGGAATCTCGGTGCGGGCGATGATCATGACTTTTTTCGAGATTCCCTTATTGATCAGAATCCGGTCGCCCTCGCGCATGGTCACGCGATTTTCTTTTCTTGGTCGTCTGCCGCTCATGGGCTCAAGCTACCACCGTCATTTTCATCAGGCAATGCTCCCGCTAAACCAATCGCGGTCGCTCCAGTGGTCGTCAACCCAGCATTGAACTTGACATTCCTCTAGCCCTCCGATAGCTCTCCGGGAAACCGTTGCGACAATACGCCAATATGAACATCGACATCCATGCCCACTATGTTCCGCCGGATAGTCTGAAAGTCGCCAGCGAAATCGGCAACCGGCATAACCTCAAACTGGCAAAGAACGAGCGCGG
>JAERMN010000619.1 GCA_016844625.1 Deltaproteobacteria bacterium | reverse complement strand
GTCCGGTGACTACTCGTCGTATTTGAAGTGCCATTGTCTTTCTCCCTCCTCGACCTTAGTGACCATCAGCTCTGTGCGAACCGTGCGCTCGATCCTAATGTCATGCTGCTCCCGCATTATCGACAGGACTAACTTTGTGTTAGACGCGCTGACAGAAAGGGCCAATGAGTTCATGTAGGCAAGCTTGGCACAGATCACATTCGATCCGCTCTCCGTCGCCGAATACTGAGCCATATCCGCCGGTGAAGCGAATCAAGTATTTTTCTTCCCACTCAAGAACGTCATCCGGAGTGATTTTCTTCCCGCATCGGTCGCATGCACACTCCAACGGGACCTGCTCTTCTATCGTCCTTGTCGTAAACGTTAACATCGTTGCGTCCTTTCGGGAAATGCGTCCAACAGTGGGGATCAGCAACAGGGTTCAGCCCGTCCCCTACATCGACGGGTTGTTAGAAGGCTTCCATAAGTGAATGACTGCGTTTATTCATCTATGCAAGCCTCACCCTACCGGCTCCGATGCTACCAGCAGGTCCCCACAACTCGGTGCGAATAGTGAACAGCCCTTGCTGCGAGTCAAAAGCAAAACTCATAACACGACTGCCGTGTCTTTCGGCATCTTTCCCGTGTACAGCATAGCGGACCGCCTGGGACGCAACTCCACCGCTTTACGATAGACTTCATCTCTATCTTTACTGTGCCAGAGCACCTTGCCGCTTTGCACTTCTAGGGCTTCGTTGGTCTGCGGGTCTCCAACTAAAATCCATTCGGAGTCGAATTGGGCTTCAATTTGCGCAATGGGCAAGACTTCCTCCATTAGTATGATCCTCCAAGAATGATTATAGAGCTCTACAGCCGGCGGCGCGAATGAGGTTTTGCGAAACCCCTCAGGTTACCCGTGCTCCGAGGATGAGCGCTCAGAGAAATAAAAGGTTCCTGGCACCTTGTCTCTGTGGATCGGCTGCCTCCTTCGCGGAATCTTTGGCCTCGATCCAGATTTCGCAGTAATCCCCTTCCTCTGAGGCGGACACAGAGTTTGCATTAAATCGCATGAAGATCGCCTCACGCACTAACGCTCCGGTTGAGCGGCGCGCCGCTTGCGACGAGTGCGTGTTGAAGCCGATGTCAGCTCGTCGTAAAAGGACCAAACCATAAAGTCGGCCTTTTGAATCGACCATCCCGCTTCTTGCGCAAAGGGTCGCAGCTCACTTAGATAGCGTACATAATCTTGGGCCGTGAATGATTGTTTATCCTCTTGAAACACGACCATCCAGACGCGGAAGTCGATGACACCGTGTACTTCTGGGAATGTGAGTGCAAGGATAGCGGTGGCCAAGCCAACACCGACTCCAGGTAGCGACGCAAGAATGCCTACTTGAACGGAAGCCAAGACCTCGGGTCTCCGGTGCTGTACTGTAAATGCACAGCCAGTCACGCACGCCAATAGCGGCTCGGTCAGGCCATCACGGCGCGCTTCAGTACGGCCACGCTGCTTTCTGAGTTTCCAATCTACGATTGGGTCGAAAAGAGCCATCGAGAGACCATAGTTCGGGTGCTGTGCGCGGAATGCGGCGATGCGGTTTTTCAAGCTCTCTGTCGTTTGCCAGTGATCGCTATTTGCGTAATTGAAGGCAACCTCAAATCTGCGTACTTGTTGTTTCCACGACATAACTCGTCTCAAGAGCTAATAACTGAACCGTTTTAGGAGGCGACAAACGCCGGTTGGCCTATCTCCTAAGACGGTGCCGCCAATCAAATCCAAATCGGTTGCAATATCCACCGGCTATCCCGGCTTGTCAACGTTCTGCTGGCCGCTAAACACCGCCGCGGTAGGCGGCCTATTCCACTATCGGCCGGTTCGGCAAAGCCTCAACCAAAGACAATGGACTACGACCTAACCACGAAAGGCACGAAACACACGAATCCCGAGTCCCGAAATTCTCCCATTTTTTTCGTGACGTTCGTGTATTTCGTGGTTGATCTTCCTATGATCCCGGCCTTGGCGTCGTCGACAAACAAGGAACAAGCTTGGCGCGAGGAATATCCGAGTCCAACGACCTTCGACTTCCGAACAATTTGTCCAAAGTTCGACGCTTTGAACTATATCCATTCAGAATCTATTCTCACCCTTTGCGCGATTCTCGATGGTAGGGAATCTCATGCGCTTCGAGAAATTCTATGGCGATCTCTTCTAAGGCGGCGTCGCGAAAGCGATACCACTGATCGGCGATTCCCCGCCTGTGTAAGGCGTCTTTGAATCGGCCAAACGCGCCGCGCCCGTGGAGCGCCGTTTCAAGCTCATCGCGCACGTCGTCATCGGCAACCGACCGGGCAAAGCGTTCCATGATGGACCACTCGTGAATCTCGAACTTGCCCGGCAACGGGATAAAGTCTTCCGACGCCGCGACCTCGCGCACCTTCGGCAAGAGATCTTTCTGCCACTCAGCGGCATCTGCGGCTTCGTCCGGGTCTTCGGCCAAGCTAAACATTTCGTCAGTCGTGATGAGCTCGCCGGTTTTCCGGTTGATGTAGGACGTCGCCTCGTCACTCATCATCTCCATCTCGTCAATCACATCGCGCAGGGAAACGATCGCAGCCATAATGGTTTCTCAGATCAACCAGGGTGAATAATTTAGCCAAACATAATTGAAATTGCGGGATGAAAGAAAGATCGGCAAAACTGTGACTCCCGCAAAGGCGCAAAGGGCGCCAAGTTCGGAGAAATATTTCTTACTTTGCGTTCTTGGCGTCTTGGCGCGAGAACATTTTTTTTCACTAACACGCCGCCGCTGGTAATTTTTCACGCATGCCCCGCACCTGGCCTTTGAAATTGCTATCCAAAAACTAACCCCAACATGTTTGTCATAGCGTGCCGCTTAAATATTCCGGAAGTCGAAGGTTCTCGGATTCGGAGATTAACCCCACCAAGGCGCCATGACGCTACGTTCGTGATCATAAAAACATCAACCACGAAACACACCAACGACACGAAAAATAACCGGACCTACGCGAATCCCGAGACGCGAAACTCAAAACTCATTTCGCCTCCGGTATCTCCACTTTCCCCATGCGTTTGATGGCGTCAGAGAGCATCTTGGCGTCCTTGTCCCAGAATTTTTGGAACTCGGGGGCGTCGAGATAGGCGATCGGAGTCTGTAGCTTTTCCATGGCGGTTTTGAACTCGGCCGTGTTGACCGCCTGGCGCACCGAGTCACGAATGCTTTTCATCACCGGCTCCGGCGTTCCGCGCGGCGCGAACAGCCCAGCCCAGATGTAAAACTCGATGTCGTAGCCCAGCTCTTTGAAGGTGGCCACGTCAGGAAGAGATGCCACCCGTTTGGCGCCCCAGCCCGCCAGCGGCCGCAGTTTGCCGGCTTTGATATGCGGGATCACCACGGCCGGTCCGGAAGCGAGCGTGTCGACGTGCCCGCCGAGGATCGCCGTCAGCGCCGGCCCGGCGCCGGAGTACGGCACATGCTTCAAGCCGATGCCTGCGCCGTGCGACAGCATCTCCATCGCCATGTGCAAGGTCCCGTACACGCCGGAGGAGGAAAATGAAATCTGTCCAGGACGTTTCTTGGCGTCGTCGACGAACTCTTTCACGCTTTTCCACGGCCGTTCGGCGCTGACGACGAAGATCGTTGGGTCCGCGGAAATCAAGGCGATGGGAATGAGCGGGTGTGCGACAAATTTGTGGGTAAACTTCTCACTGCGCCGCCCGATTTTCCCAAAACTCCTCCCATCGGCCGCTGATCTGGCAGCAACGCAGGGCGATAATCGCGTTGGCGCCTCGGACAGTCCACCGCATGCCTGATTGCTTGAGTCTCTGCCCCACAATCATCTTGCAGCCGGCTTCGATCACGCCCGATCCCACAAACAGCCCCTGTTTGCGGAACTCGGCATAACGCATGCGTTCCTTGTTCGTCTCAAAATAACCCAACGTTTTTTCAATCTCCTCCCGAATGGATTTTTTCTGAGGCCTCAACCGTCTCATGGAGGCAATGACCTTAGAGGTGCTCCAGGGCATGATAGAGATCCACAATCTGAACGGCTTCGGGAAAATGGTCCTCGCCAATCCCCCGGATCCAGACCGCCCCATCTCCCAGGACAATGACTTTCTGAGCCCGGTTGAGACCGCGACGTACCGCTTCTGTATAGATCCTCGGGCCAAATTCTTCGGCGGTCTCGATCGCACCCACATACGTTGTGGAATCCTCATCACGAACCGCAAACCCTTCTTCGTTGACTTTAGTCTGGGTAAAGATGGCTCCCAGCTTTGCCTCACGGGTCTTGGCGACCCCCGTCTTATCCTTGCCCTTGCGCCCTTCGGTCTCGGCCGGAACGGCGGGAACACCTGTCCCATCGATGGTGATGTAGAGCTTGGCAACGGTCGGCAAGAAAGGGATTACTTTCCCTTCCATCGCCTGCTTGCGCTCCCGGACCGCTGTGACCTCAATCTGCCCACCAATGGCCTCGGCCGTACGCTCCACCTCCTTGATGGTGACCACCACATCGGCCAGTTCTTTCAGATCAGATCTTCCATCCTCAAACGACTCCTTGGCCCCCACCCGGGCCATC
>JAERMN010000142.1 GCA_016844625.1 Deltaproteobacteria bacterium | reverse complement strand
TGCGGCCAATTCTCCGACTCCGAATCTTTTTCTATGTGCCCTTTGTGGCTAATTTTTCTGCTGCGCGGCCGCCGTCCGCGTCGAGCGGAAAAATGACGTGCGGTCTAAAACTTTTTTCTGGAACTCTTCGAAATAAAGATAAATCACCGGCGTGATAAACAGCGTGATGAATTGCGACACGACCAGCCCGCCGACGATCACCAGACCGAGCGGCCGGCGCGAAGCGCCATCGGCGCCGTAACCGAGCGCGATCGGAATTGCGCCAAACACCGCGGCTAGAGTAGTCATGAGAATCGGCCGGAACCGGTCCATGCTGGCGTCGTGGATCGCCTTGGCCGCCGGCTCGCCCAATTGGACGCGCTGCAAGGCAAAGTCGACGATCAGGATGCCATTTTTCTTGACGATGCCCATGAGCATGAACATGCCAACGAAGGCATAGAGCGACGCCTGCTCGCCGAATAAATAGAGGGTCGCCAGCCCACCGACCAACGCCGTGGGCAGGGTCGACAACACCGTCAATGGATGCAGATAACTTTCGTAGAGAATCGCCAGGATCACATACATGACGAAGACCGCGAGCAGCATCAGCAGCGTCAAATCCCGCACCGTGTTTTGAAACGTCAGCGCTTCGCCTTGCAAACTAGCCCGCAAGGTCGGCGGCACAATCTCGGCCGCGGTTTTCGTGACGAAGTCAGTAGCCTCACCGATGGCGACGCCGGGTTTCAAGTTAAAGAACAAGGTCATGCTAGTGAACTGATTGAGGTGATTGATCGCCTGTGGACCGAGCGAAGCTTTCCACGTCACCAGCGCATTCAGCGGCACCAACCGTTTGCTGTCGTCGGAGCGAATGTAGAGCTCGGCGAGATTTTCCGCCGTGGCGCGGGCAGCATCGGCGGCTTCCAGAATCACTTGGTATTGATCAGCGGGCTTTTTGATCAGGTAAACATAATTCTGCGCGTAGGCGCTACGCAGCAGCGCTAAGATGCGCGTCTCGGAAACCCCGTAGCTTTTGGCTTGCTCGCGGCGCAGTTCGATGTCGAGATTCGGCGTGTTGTTGAAAAAGTCCGACGACACCGTCAGAAAACCTGGATACTCGCGCATTTTCGCCAGCAACTTGGCGCCGGCGGCGTAGACTTGCTCCGGATTCACGCCGGAAACGGAAAAGGCGTACTGACCCTGGGTTTGACTGGTCGCGCCGGTGCTGATCTCAAGCACCGGAAACGGCCGTAAGAACGCCATCACACCGGGGATCGAGCTAAGCCCGCCCATCAGCTTGGCGACTTCTTGCTGGATCGGCGGCCGCCCGGCGGGCGGCTTGAGAAAAGTAAAAATGATTCCCTGGTTCGAGGCGATGAACTGGCCGAGGCCGGTAACTTCGACCGTAGCCATGACGTTGGGATTCTCCAAAAGCACTGCGTCAACTCGGTCCTGGAGCGCGCGCATCTGCTCGGGCGAGGAACCTTCGCGGCCGATGAACACACCGGTCACCACGCTGCTGTCTCCCGGCGGCAAAAAGGCTTTCGGCACGACGACAAAAAACCCTATCGTGCCGGCAAGGCAAACCAGCCAGATCAGCGCGGAAATCCAGCGCCGTTCAAGAAACCAGGTGAGCGATCGACCGTAAGCGCTGAGGACGCGCCGCTCGATGGCGCCGATGACGCGCTCCATCCGGCTCCGTTTCACCCCTGCACCGCGTTGTTTAAGCAGTCGCGCGCACATCAGCGGCGTGAGCGTCAGCGAAACCAGGCCCGAAGCGATGATCGCGACGACGATCGTGACCGCAAACTCGCGGAAGATGCGCCCCACCAGTCCAGGCATGAACACCAGCGGGATGAACACCGCCGCCAACGAGATCGTCATCGATAAAATAGTGAAGCTGATTTCCTTGGCGCTATGGAGCGTTGCTTCGAAAGCGCCCTCGCCATGCTCCATGCGGCGCACGGTGTTTTCGAGAAAGACAATGGCGTCATCGACGAGAAAGCCGATCGCCAGCGTAAGCGCCATCAAAGACAGGTTATCCAAGCTGTAACCCAACAGCTGCATGGCAATGAAGGTCAGCAACAAGGAAATCGGCAACGCCGCCGCGGGAATCAGCGTGTCGGTGGCGCGGCCAAGAAACAAAAAGATCACCAGCACGACCAGGACGAAGGCGATCGCCAACGTCTCTTGGACGTCATTAACCGAATTGACGATGCCGCGCGACCGGTCATAGAGCGGCGTGATGCGGATCGACCCAGGTAACTCCGAGCCGATCAGCGGCAACAGAGCGCCAATGCGGTCGGCCACCTCGACGGCGTTGGCGCCGGCTTGACGGTAAACCGCGAGGACGACGGTGGCCGCCGGTACCGGGTAACCGCGCGCCCAGAAGCGCATACTCAAGCGCTCGTCTTGCACTGACTCGCGCACCTTGGCGACGTCGCGCAAGTAAATCGGCGCGCCGTTGCGCACGCCGACGATCAACTCGCTGTAAGCCTCAGCGCTGTCGAGCTGTCCTTGCGGTCTCAGCAGCGCTGTCCCGCTGGCGGCGTCGAACTGCCCGGCGCCGGTGTAGCTTGTGCCGTTCTTGATGGCCGCAGACAGGTCGTCGATGGCGATGCCGCGCGCCCACATGGCAGCGGGATCGGCTTTGATGCGAATCGCCGACTTGGTGCCAAACACCGCCACCCGCGAGACGCCGGTTAAAATGCTGATGCGTTGGCCGATCTGCGTGCTGCCATAATCGTAAAGTTGACCGCGCGTCACCGAATCGCTAGTGAGAGCGATGTACATGATCGGTTGATCGTTGGGATTGGTCTTGGAGAAAGTCGGCGGCGACGGCAGATCGACCGGCAGGCTGCCGGTCGCTTGCGTGATCGCGGTTTGCACATCGGTTGCGGCGGCATCGATGCTTTTGTTAAGAGCAAATTGCAGCGTCAAACTTGTGTGGCCCTGGGTGCTCTTGGAAGTCACCAGCTCCAATCCATTGATTTGCATGAACTGGCGTTCGAGCGGCGTGGCAATATTATTCGCCACGGTCTCGGGGCTCGCGCCGGGATAATCCGCTTGAACCTGGATGACCGGATAGTCCACCGCCGGCAAGTCATTTACCGGTAATCGTAAATAACTGAGCACGCCGAACAAGATCACTGACAGGGTTAACACCGTTGTCAGCACCGGACGGCGAATGAACGGCTCGGAAAAGTTCACGGCTGGTCTCCGGCCTGCGTCGGTGGCGGCGCTGCGCCACCAGCAGTTGGCTCAGTAACGCGCACCTTGCCGCCCGGCGTGACACCGAGCTGGCCCTTGACGACAACTTGTTCGCCAACTTTGACGCCCTCGTCAACGACAACCGCGTCGCCGTGGCGCTGTCCGAGTTTCACCGGGCGGAGTTCCGCCGACGAATCGTTTTTGACGATAAATACGAATGAGCCTTTCGCCGACAATTGCGGCGCCTCGGCAGGAACCAACACCGCATCCCGACGCGTAGCGAGAACCAGGCGAATTTTAGCGAATCGGCCCGGCCAAAAACGGCGATCGCCATTGGCCAGCGTCGCCCGGAGCTTTACCGTGCCGGCGCCTTCTTGAATCGAGTTGTCGAGAAAAGTGAGCTTACCATCGCGCGCGTCAGCGGCCTCGTCGGGCAAGCGCACTTCGACGCGCAAACTGCGCTGCGCCATGTTGCGCTGCACGGCGGTCAGCTCGTTTTCGCTGACGGAGAAATCGGCGTAAATCGGATCCAAGCGTTGGATCACCACCAACGAGCCGCTATTGGCCGCCACCACGTTGCCGGCATCAACGGCGCGCTGGCCGGTCCGGCCATTGATCGGTGCACGAATCGTGCAGTAACCGAGATTGATGCGCGCGCTTTCCAGCGCGGCGCGGTTTTGTTTGACCAGCGCTTCGGCGGATTCGACGGCGCTCTTCTTGGTGTCGTGCTCTTGCCGTGAAACCGCGCGTGGATCGCTGACGCTTTCGACGCGAGCAAATGTGATTTTTGCTAAATTCAGTCCCGCTTCGGCCTGAGCCAGGTTGGCTTCGGCTTGCTGGAGCTGCGCCTGGTATGGCCGCGGGTCGATGGTAAAAAGTAAGTCGCCGACTTTTACATCGGCACCGTCGGTGAAATGGATCTGCGTGATGCGCCCGGAAACTTGCGGCTGGATCGAGACCACTTCGCGGGCGACGATTTTGCCCACGGCATCGATGTAAAGCGGGACATCTTGGCTTTTTGCCGTCGTAACCGTCACCGGCGCCGGCGGGCGCGCGAAATTCGCCGGCTCTTTCTTACCGCACCCGGCAAAGAGTATCGCACAAACGCATACGGCGGCGAACTCAATGCCCGCCGCCGTATGCCAAGTCCTCCGAATCCGCTTTATGTGAGATATCACACTTAAGCAACGAGACGTTGCTCAGCGGCGAGCTCGCCCTGCGCTTTCTTATGCAGAGCTTTGCGTTCGCGCGCTTCCCAATCCCTGAGCCCACGGCGAATATAGCTGGGCTCCAAGTTGAGCAACGTGCAGATCGATACGAACGAGCAAAACCAATTCGCGTCGTCGCTGAACAGCCATTCCTTGGCTTCGTCGAACAACGTGCGCCGCTTGCCGCTCACCGCGAAGAGATTTTCTTGGAAGCAGCGGATGCCGTCTTCCAACACCGCCAACAGCAGCGTGCGCTCCGGTTCGAGCGGAATCTTGCGGCGGAAGTTGGCCGCATAGTCCTCGCTCAGCAGCGTGTCAGGTTGAAACAATGAGCCGATCCGCTCGTCCATGCCAGCAGTGCGTGTGCTGCTAGTGTTCGTGTTAGTGTCCTTGAGTTCCATTTTACCCCTCCCTATGGATAAAAAGAAAAATTCAGTTTTATGATTTTTACTTTCCCAAATTAAACCAAGCCCCTGCGCAGGCGGGAATTTAACCCCGCCGTCAATTGAAATAATTGCAAAGGGGATGCTCGCCCCCTTTTGAAACCCATAATTTTGTGCCCGCCTCAAGAGGTGGGGTTAATAAAGAATAAACCTATTAACTGGCCAACAACTGCAACGCTTTCGGACTGTAGTAGCGCTTTACCGCCTCGTCTTTTATCCCCAGTCCCAAAAGCGCAAACCATGTCGCCTGCGAAACCAATTCTTCCCGATCGACCTTATAATCGATCGCCGGCGTCGTCGGGCGAAGATGGAGCATCAACGAGAACGCCACATGTTGGACAAACCAAACGCCCAGATCACGCCGTATCGGCGTGTCGTGCATCTCCCCAGCATCGGCCGCCGCGTGCAAACAAGACCCAGCACATAGTGCGAGATCATGAAATGCGCCATCATCACGAGCGTCGAAGTCGAGGTTTCGAACTCGAGTATGCGGCTCGCTTCGGCGAACGTCGGTCCCTTGGAACAAGCATCGAGCATCGCCGCGTAGAGCGATTCCTTGCTCGGAAAATGTTTATATAAAAGCGCTTCCGAAACCCCGGCTACCTGCGCCAACTCTTTAATCGTCGTACCGTCAAAACCCTTTTCAGCGAAAATATCTTGCACCGCCTCGACGATCGCTTCCTTGCGCGCTTCCGCGGATAATCTCGGCATGCTTCGCATTAGGGCTAGTTAGTTAGCATTTACTCACCAGACTTGTCAAGGAAATTTTACGACTTTTTTACTAACACGAAATAACTGGCTTAAATACCTAAATTATTGATACTTTTTGATCACGGTGTGACCGTTGATTGAGTCATATTTCGAGCTTACCGGAAGCTGTTTTAACGATAATTCTACAAACCAATGCAGTGAGCCCCTACTTTGGCTCGACTGACCTGATCGCGCGCAATAGTCCACGCAACGGTGCTTGATCAACCGTTGGCGCCACTTGAAACTGTAGCGCCTCAAGAAATCATTAGCGCAGCAAGTCTTGCCAGCGCTCTTTACATGCTACCGCAACACGCAGTCGCTCAAGATGCTGCTCCATCTGTTTACTGCCCTGCTTGACCGGATGCTCGGCAAAAAAACTTTTCACCTCGGCTTCGAGCTCGGCGGTCGCTAGGCCGATAACGCCTTCGCACATGCGCGGGATCGAGTTGTCCGGATATTGCCGCAGCATTTCGTCCCAGTGTGATTTCATGAACGCCCACGCTTGGTCGCGCGCGCGGCGATTCAAAAGAATGCCACGCATTAAATAGGGCGAATTTTGCGTGCGCACTTCGCCATTGATAGTTAGCCTCAGCGTGGGCTCGATCAGTTGCGCGTCGTGAAAATTTCCCAGCGCAAATAGATAGCGGGTTTCTTCCTGCGGCGTTTGGGCGTTTTTGAATTTGCTGGAAAACTTTTCATAGTCATCGCTGCCACCGGTGTGAGCAACGATCGACACCAGCGCGGGAATCAGATTGCGATCGACAACATCGGCATTGGTTTCGTATGCGGCAAATAATGCTCGCGCGCGCGCCTGTGTCGGCTTGTCGTCGGCAAGCGTTCCCAAGGCGCCGATCAGATCGCCGCGCAGCTGGCTCGCCAGCTCGCTCTCGCCTGCTTTGACCGACCAGCCCAAGCGCTCCACGGCCGGAGCGAACAAAGCGCTGAGCCGCTTTTCCAACGCGGCGCATTGTCCGTCGTCGAGAATTCGCGCCAAATGATGACAAGAGCCGATGACCGTAGTCCAGACATTGACATCATCTTCATCACGCAACAGCTCGATCAAATCGAGGTAGTCGGTCAATGAAGTAATGCCGCCGAGGGTCGTCGCCCAGGCGTCGTTGACTAGGCTAAACCGCTCCACCGCCGACAGGACTTTAGACAGCGCACTTTTCAACGCCGTAGCAAGCTCGGCGCTGTAACGCACACGGTAAAACCCGTGGCCGGCGGCGTTGACCACCGCCCAATCGATGTCGTCAGAAAATTCAACGCGCTGCTCTTGCTCGGTCATGAGTAGCGTTTTGGTGACCACTCCGGCTCGCGTCCCAACCCGTAGGAAGATCGGCACATGCCAGCGCCGCGCCTGATCCGTCCCGTCCTGAATGTAACGAAAAATTTGCTGAGAAAGCACTAGCGTCTTGCCCTCTTTCGCCACACTGGTGAGCGGATAGCCCGGCTGAAAAATCCAGGTATCCATCAGCGCCCGCACCGGCTGCTGGGTCGAATCTTCCAACGCGTCCCACAGATCGGTGGTCTCGGCGTTGTCATACTGGTGGCGCTGGAGATATAGGCGAATACCGTCGCGAAACGCTTCGGCGCCAAGATATTGCTCCAACATGCGCAGCACCGATGCGCCCTTTTCGTAGGTGAGAACATCGAACATGCCGGCCGCTTCTTCCGGCTTCTCGACGGGAAACTCGATGGGCCGCGTGCTCTTGAGGCCGTCCACTTGCATCGCCGCGGCGCGTGACACGGTGAAACTGTCCCAGCGGCGCCATGCCGGCTTCCAAGCATCGACGGCAAGCATTTCCATAAACGTCGCGAAGGCTTCGTTGAGCCACAAACCGTTCCACCACTGCATCGTCACCAGATCGCCGAACCACATATGGGCGTTCTCGTGCGACACCACATCGGCGACCCGTTCAAGCTCCGCGCGCGTGGCCTTCTCCGAGTCGACTAGCAACGCGGTCTCGCGGAAAGTGATCGCACCCAAATTTTCCATGGCGCCGGAAGCAAAATCGGGGATCGCGATCAAATCCAACTTATCGCCGGGGTAAGGAATGCCGTAGTAAGCGCTGAAATGTTCCAGCGAAGCCTTGCCGATATCCACGGCGAAATTCGCCAGGCGCTTTTTCCCCGGCACCGCCCACACGCGCAGCGGCGCGTTGCCAACCATGACCGGCTCCGTCGCTTCAAACTCGCCGACAATGAAGGCGACCAGATAGGTCGACATCTTCATCGTGTCAGCGAAGACGACTTCCTTCTTCCCCGTTCCTGGCACTATCGTTTCGCGGGCAATGCCGGCATTGGAAATCGCCGTCAATTTTTCATCGACCAGCAAAGTCACTTGGTAGACCGCTTTGAACGCCGGCTCATCCCAACAGGGAAATGCCCGGCGCGCGTCGGTCGACTCGAATTGCGTCGACGCCAGTGGCTGGTCTTTTCCGTCCGCGCCTTTGTAAGTGCTGCGATAAAAACCGTGCAACTTGTCGTTTAAGATGCCGGAGAATTTAATCGATAATTCGCTTCGTCCGACCGGCAAATCCGCTGGGAAGCTGAAGCAGGCTCGTTCGTGTTCATGGTCCAATATCACGTTGCCAGCCAGTACTTTTCCCTTTGCGTCTTTGATAGACACTGAGTCGACCGCCAGTTCCGCAGCATTGAGCAAGATCGTGCCCACCGGCTGGTGAATTTGAATCGTCACCGTTTCATCGCCAGCGAATGTCCAAGTCGTCAGATCCGGCGTCAACCGGATCACATAACGCTCCGGCGTGACGGTCGTCGGCAACCGATGGGATAGCGGTTCGGCCATAACAAGTTCCTCACTCAAATGGTTAGTGAAACTCCGGTCAAAAGACTCTCGTGTGCAAAATATAAAGAGTGCCGCGGTCAGTAGCAATTAGTTCGATGGTGTCGCCCCAACCGTGGCGCCGTCAAGGGCGGCGATCTTCGCGCTCCACGATTTGATCAACAGCGCGGTAAGCAACATCGATAGCGACAGCGTCACCACCGATCCCCATAGTACCGATTCATAGCCTTGGGTTTGATCGTAAACATGTCCTGCGATCACCGGACCCAGTGCGCTGCCCCACATATAGCAGAAGGTCATGTTGCCACGAATCGTCGCGAAGTGCTTGCGGCCGAAAAAATCGCCGCTGATCGCCCAGGTGACTGGGAAGGCCGCATCGAGCGCGGAATAAAGAATCGCAAACAGCCAGAGCGACAGGCTCGATTCGCCGACGATCAGAATGACGATGGCGCTGAGCGGGAAAATCATCCATAGCGACAGCAGCCGCGGTTTGTTTACCCGATCGGCGATCCAGCCGAGCAGAAAGTGAAACAATAAATTGAGCAAAGCAAAAGCGCTCAACAAAACTGCGGCGCGTTCCTGGCTCATGCCTTTCCAAACCATGATCGGAATGAAATGCACCATCAGCGTGCTTTGCGTCCCGACCCGCACCAACATGGAAAACGCCAGCGCCCAAAATGCCAAAGTCTTGAGCGCATCCCTGGCGCTAACGTCGGCGCCAATCATGCTCGACGATTGGCCTGCCGCGGCGCCTGAGCGAACCGCGTCGAGCGGCGCGTCGCCATCAGGCTGCAGACCGATAGTTTCCGGTGAACCGACAACTTTTAGACTCAACGGAATACCAACAATCAGAAAAGCACAGCCGGCAAAAAAAGCGCCCCAACGCCAACCGAAATGAGTCACCGTCGCCGCGAGCGCGGGAGTGATGAGCGTGCCGCCGATGGTGACCGCCGAACCGACCACGGTCATCGCCCGCGCTCGTTTGCGGATGAACCAGTTATTGGCGATCACCATCGGCGTTTGAATAAAACCAGCGGAGTAAGCCAGCGAGATCAACCCCAGGTAGACCACGAGAAAGGCGGCGTAGTTATTAACCCACGAGAGCGCGATGTAACCGACACCCGCGAGCAGTGCCGCGGTCACCATCAGCGGCCGCGGGCCGAAGCGGTCGACGACGTAACCAATCACCGGCGCCTCGATGGCGCCCTCGGCGCGGGCCAAAGAGAACGCCAAAGAAGTCTGCGCCCGGTTCAACCCCAGATCTTGGCTCACCGGCAAAAAGAAAACCGTGAAGCCGTAACCATGCAGTCCGCCGCCCAGCACCCGCAGCGCCGAAACCAAACCGACCATCACCCAACCGGCGTAGATGTTTGAAAACCGGCTTCTTAGGTTGCTAGGCAAGCTCATCGAAATCGATTGATGTACGTTCGTTTACCGGTAAAAACTAATTGCACCACGAAAGCCTAGCGCGGCAAGTCTGCAACCAAAAGGAAAAAGGATTCACCGCAGAGGCACAGAGTTCGCCGAGATTGTTTTTTACTGCCCCCTCGGCGTCCTCCGCGCCTCGGCGGGGGAACTGGCCGAATCCTTCACAACCTTCTTGGTGTAATCGTGTTTTCTACTGCCCGATGTTAGTGAAACAAGCGAATTGCAAAATGCCCCCACTATAGCCAATTTATTTTTGCCTACTTTGAGTTCTTTGCGGCTAAATCCCGATTCCGATCTAAACGTCCTTAGCGTCTGTGCGCGAGTCAGTACGACTTGTTTGAGAAGTTAGCGCGTTCGCCGTGATTGATAATTTTCCCGTTCACGGCTCTACTCGCCGAGCTGGCCAGATACAAAACCACATCTTGCATGAAATCGGGCGGATGGATTCTGCCGGACTCCATCGCGTGCTTGATGTATTCGGCACTTTTGCCGCGCCGCCACATCGCCGTGTCGGTGCCGCCTGGCTCGATGGCGTTGATCGTCACGTCGACGTTCAGTTGCGTTAACTCAGCCGCAAAGGTTTTGGTGAACGACTCCAATCCGCCCTTCGAAGCAGCGTAAGCCGAGTTGGCCGCGTTACCCTTCACATGTCCCGAAGAGACGTTGATGATGCGGCCGTAACGGCGCGCGATCATGGCGCGCGCCACCGCTTGGGTGCAAAGAAACATGCCCTTCAAGTTGACGTCGATCACATGATCCCAAACCTCTTCCGGCATCTCGATCATTGGATGCTTGATCATCACGCCGGCGCCGTTGAAGAGTATGTCGATCTTTTCGTCTTTCTCTACGATCAAACCGACGACACTTTCGACCTCGGCGCGATCGGTCACGTCAAGCCGCACGCCGTGCACTGAAAGATCGGCAGCGCGCAATGCCGCGACAGCAAGACTAATCGCGCCGTCATTCCGCGAAGCGATCCAGACCTTGGCGCCGGCTTTTGCCAGCGCCTCCGCCATCGCGCGGCCAATTCCACTGGCGCCGCCGGTGACGAGCGCGACATGGCCTTGCAAAGTGTTAACTGCCAACTCCACTCCGTCTTGAATTTGTATTGCCGCCTAAGGCCGACGCTGATGAAAGCAAACCCAGTCTTAATAAGTAGACTGAATAGCGCTCACAAGACAAGGCATGAACGGAAATTCCCGTTCAATTATTCCACGAGTCGAAACCATAAGAATACGGCAAACACCGTGATCAGGCGAGATAGTTGATTTCAGGCCGGGCGAGTCGCTCAGGATATCCAGGTTCACCCCCGAAAAATAAAAGCGAGAATGCCGAACCGAATGCAATCGCCGTCGAGTCGCCACAAAGCAAGTTTTGAGCGATAGGTGAAAGCGGTTGCCAACGAATACGGAGTAACCAGGGAACAGTTGATGGGCACGGGACGGCAGCGGGATTGGATCGGGGCAAGAAAGCTTTTAGTGTATGTGGCGCGGCGGTGGGGCAAGATAACGAACCAAGAGCTGGGCAAGCGACTGGGGCGCGATCCCTCGATGATTAGTCGGTTGATGCAGGACCACGAGGGCAAGCAGGATTGGCGCAGAGAAGCGAAGCTGGCGCGCGCTTTAGCCAAAGTCCAGACTCATGCCTGACCCTGTCCCCAACCTGACCCTGTCCCCAACCGAAAGTACGGAAGAGAAATTTCGCAGTCTCGCCGAAGCCGAGGCGCCCCCTGATGGGAAAGCCCTCCCTCCCGAAGAAGGCGTGCAAGATCAGGCTGAGTTTGTCCTTGAGAAATACCTCGAGGACTTCATAGTCTCCAACTTCGATGTCATTTTCCAGGGTAAGCTTGCATTGTATACCGATCCCCAGCAGGACCTAACTGGCCAGCAATTCGCGACGGATGTGGGCGTCATCGACATTCTTGCACAAGAACGAGCCACCAATTCATTGGTCGTCATAGAGCTTAAGAAGGGTCGAGAATCCGACAAGGTAGTAGGCCAAGTACTCCGCTACATGGGCTGGATCGCTGAAAACCTGTGCGAGGAGGGCCAGAGCGTCAAGGGAATAATCATATGCAGAGAGCAAGATTCAAGGCTTTCTTATGCACTTAAGATGACGACAAACATCGCTGTAAAGTACTATCGTGTCAACTTCCAGCTTTTGGATGAGTATCCTATTCGATCATGAGAGTGAGCCGCGTAACTCAGCGCTTCAGACCGATCGCTAAGAGCGCCGGCTGAGCTTCGCGTTCGGCGTGCTACCTTTAACAATGCTATACTTCAGGACGTTGAGAGGGAGCTATTTATGACTCAAACCGTGAGTGTCGATGAAGCCCAAAAAAGTTGCAGGATTTGCTGGCACAGCCTTTGGCTGGTAACGAAGTGATAATCACAGAGCGCGGCAAACCAGTAGCACGTCTAGTTCCGGTTGCTCCGTCTAAAAAGAAGCGCATTGCGGGTCTCAATCGAGGCACAATCTGGACGAGCGAAGATTTTGATAAACCTTTACCGGATGAGTTCTGGCTGGGACAAGAATGAAACTGTTGCTCGACACCCATATCTTCATCTCGTGGGCAGACCACCCAGAAAAACTTTCACAGGCTGCGCTTGCCGCTCTGGAGGATGAAGCTAACGAGTGTTCGGCGGACTGGCCGTCGTACAAAGACACGTGACGCGTCAGGACAGAGAAACCGGCGGCAGGCCAACCGCGAGCTACTCGGATGTTCTGCTTGCCTTCATTTGGATGTGATTGTATCGTGGATGCATGGCTCGGTTTATCACGACTACGGTTCGCCTTGCAGAGGAGGACATGCGGGCTTTGAAAAGAGCCCGGGCGGCGGGTCAGTCTGCCTCCGAGCTCATTCGGAAGGGCCTGCGTG
>JAERMN010000618.1 GCA_016844625.1 Deltaproteobacteria bacterium | reverse complement strand
TCCAGGGTGTCAAATGCATGTCGGGGAAAAAAGCTGGGAATATTAGGCGAGTCGCATTGCAATCGGCAATATAAAATAGGCGCTGCCGGCGGCAATCATCGGAGCGGTGATCCAGCCGATCGCGATATTTCGAAGCACTCGAAGCGGTATGGTTTGGCTGCCGCGCGCCGAAGCAACCTGCAGCGAGAAGAGCCAGACGCAGCCACTGATCCAAAAGTAACAACGGCATCGGCGCCCGCCGGGAGATTCGAGCCATCGCTGTAGAAATGACGAACGCGGTCGCCGCGGCGAGAACTGGAACGCCCAGGCCCACATGGTTAAAGCAAGCGCTTGAGGGCGGCAATGACGATCCGGTCACCAACGTCTTCCGCGATATCGCAGATCGAGCCCAAGTCGTCGATCAGGCGGTGCAGTTGTAGTTTATGGGCCAACTCCAGATTGTCATCATCGAAGACGAGAGCCACGGCTGCCTGCTCAATCACCTCGCCCCGTGCTCATGATCGGAAAGTTCCTGTGCACCCTTTTCACCTCATCGGGCTTGTCGAGAAACGCCCAGAATGTTTGTAAACTCGTGCATGTCATGTTTGAGCTACGCTTCGATCCCGCCGCGCAGATCCAGAGCCATGCGTTCCATCTGCTCGAGATACTCGGCCAACTTTGTTTGAATCTCGTGCTGGGCCCCAAACAGACCCCTGAAATAATTTTTTCATGGAGAAATTCAATTCCCGTGGCAGCGCGGCTTAGCTTGGGTTAGCGGCAAATAGCAGCGCGCGCGTAAAAGCGAGACCCAGTTCATCTCCTTCTTTATGGATCTCCGTCTTGGGAGTTTGAACGCGCAGGACCGCACCGTCAGCCCTGACCATATAATCAATGAGGTGTCCCGAATAGCTGCACACTTCGACCCTGCAGCGCATGGCAGCCGCTGAACTAAACGAGATATCCTCAGGGCGAACGGCGACGACGCACGCGCCGTTCAGACCGCTGCGGTCAATGACGTCGAGACGACGACCATAGAGAAACTCCACCGTTGCTTCGTCGCCGCTTCGCGATAGAATTCGGCCGGGAACGAAGTTCATCAGTCCGATGAAATCGGCCACGAAGCGGTTAGCTGGACGGGTATAAATCTCGGCGGGAGCGCCCACCTGAACAATCCGCCCGGCGTTCATTACGGCGAGTCGGTCCGACATCGCCAGAGCTTCGGTCTGATCGTGGGTTACATAAAGAATGGGGATACCGGTCCGGCGCTGCAAATCCTTTAGCTCGAAACGCATCTGCTCGCGCAGTTTCGCGTCGAGATTGCTCAGCGGTTCGTCAAGAAGAAGCACTTCGGGTTCCTTGATCAAGGCCCGCGCCAAGGCGACCCGTTGTTGTTCACCGCCCGAGAGCTGACTCGGATAACGATCAGCCAGCCGTTCGAGACCCACGGTATGCAAAGCCTCCTTGAGCTTTGTTTCGATGAGCTGATTCGGCAACTTCTTGAGCTTTAGCGGATAAGCAACATTATCGTGAACCGTCATGTGCGGCCAAACGGCATAATTCTGGAATACCATGCCTATCGGTCTGAACTCGGTGGGAACATTAATTCCATCCGCGGTTGAGTTCACACGCGTTTCGCCGATGTAAATTTCCCCTTCGCTCGGTTCTTCGAGCCCGGCGACACAGCGCAGGACCGTGCTCTTGCCGCAACCGCTCGGCCCGAGCAGGGAGAAAAACTCTTTGTCGTCGACAGAAAAAGTCACGGCATCGGCAGCGGCGACCTTACCGTATCTCTTGGCCAAATTGATGATCCTGATCTTTTCCATGCTGGTCAAAACCCCGCGACGCCGCCGGTTAGCTTTCGAATGATCATGTTACCAAGGATCAATAGAGCCATGACGATCGAAGCCAGGGCGGCGGCTATCTCTCGATACCCGGCATCCTGCAGGTTGTAAACCACCACCCCGATGGTTTCCGTGTGATAGGCGTAAAGCAGAATCGACACCGTAAGCTCGCGCAGCGCGGGCATAAAAACTAGAATCCACCCCGCAATCATCCCTGGCCGCGCCAACGGCAGGATAATATCGCGCAAGCGCGGGAATAATCTTGCGCCGGAGGCCCTGGCGGCTTCTTCGAGGGAATCATGAACTTGTTGCAGCGTGGAATTGGTCGTCCTCACCGCGAATGGGAGATAAACGGCCAGATACGCCACCAAAATGATCCACAGTGTGCCGTAAAGGCTTACCGGCGGTCTCGCCCAGGCGAGGATCATTGCGATGGCGATTACGGTGTGGGGCACGGCGTAAGGAATCGTGGCGAGAAAGTCGAGCGCGCGACTGCCCCTTAGTTTTGCCTTGACGTGTAGATAAGAAATCACCGTGCCGACAAACATGGCCACGGTGGCCGCGACGGCGCCAAGAAACAGACTGTTCATGATCGCTCTCTGCGCCGCTTCAAAGCTCAGCACATAGTTAAAATTTTTCAGCGTCAGGTTGGCGACGGCGATCGGAGCGCCCCAATAGCGCATCAGCGCGGTCAGGACCATGGAAAGAAGCGGCAAGATCGATATAAAGACAACAATAGCCGAGATCAACAAAA
>JAERMN010000617.1 GCA_016844625.1 Deltaproteobacteria bacterium | reverse complement strand
CTAAGCTTGCCATTCTTCGATTCTCCTAGAAACAGGTCAAATAACTTCTAGGCCACGATCGACACGGGACTGACTATGTTTCAAAAATTCTCGGAACACTTGCGCGATGGGATGCAGTGGCCGACGGCTGTGGACCACTTCATAAAAGCCGCGTTCCATATCTAAACCACGGATCGGCACTTCGACGATCGTCCCCTCTGAGAGTTCATGGCGGATCGAAATGCGCGACAGGATGGAGACACCATATCCGGCCATTAAGGCTCCTTTCACGGCTTCGGTGCTACCGAGCTCCATGGTGATATTCAAAAGCTCCTTGTCAGTCTGCCGGTGCTTAGCGAGAAGATGACGAATCGAATCAAGCGTGCCTGAACCATGCTCTCGCGAGATGAACTTCTCGGTAAGAAGGTCGGCAACACTGACAGATTTGCGTTTGCTCCATGGATGGCCTTCCGGCACCGCCAACACCATTTCGTCGCGCCAAATCTTTGTGAAACGAAGTCGTGGGTCCGCCCCTTTAGAGCCGACAAAACCGATCTCGAGTGGGGGTATTTCTTGGTGAACTCGCCCAACTTTTGCGGCAACAGATATTCGCCCGGGATGCTGCTGCCGCCGACCCAAAGCTCGCCGCTCAGCGTGCCGTGAAACTGCTCGACGGCAACCACGGTCGCCCGCTTAAACGCGAGCAGGTTCTTCGCCCGCTCTGCAAGCATAAGACCAAGCGGCGTGAGGCTCACTTTTCCGGGTATGCGATAAAGCAGCTTGCCGCCGACCGCTTTTTCCAATTCCTGCACATGCGCGCTTATCGTCGGCTGGCGCAATGACAGCAGTTCCGCAGCCTGGGAAAAACTCTTATGCTCTGCGACCCAGTAAAATATTTCGAGCTTGTGCAGATCGAGGTCGGCTTTGTGTTTAGCCATTGAATCGGGTGCGTAACCAGGAATCCGATAAGGGAGCAAACCGCCAGACGAAAGCGGCTCACTCCCTTATCGAGGTTAGCAAGCTTTACTTGTTGAGGAATTCCAAAACTTCCGCCGGATGCGCGCCGGCGTCGGTGACCGGAATCCAGTGCTTCTTGATCGTGCCGTCCGGGCCGATCAAGGCGGTCGAGCGAATCGTGCCTTCGACGGTTTCACCCTGCGCATTCTTGCGCGGTCCCCAAGCGCCATAGGCTTTCATGGCGTCCTTTTGCGGATCGGACAGCAAGGCGAAGGGTAAATTAAACTTGCTGATAAACTGATTGTGCGAATCGATGCCATCCGGGCTGACACCCACCACCACGGTATTCGCTTTACTTACGGTATCGATAGCGTCGCGGAACCCGCACGCTTCTTTGGTTCAGCCAGGGGTGTCGTCTTTGGGATAAAACCAAAGAATAACGTTTTTGCCGGCGTACTCGGCCAGCGAGTGCTGCTTGCCGTCGCTCCCCGCCAACGTGAACGCCGGCGCTTTTTGTCCTTCAAGTCCTGCCATTTGCCACCTCCATGTTTATTTGGTGTTTAGTCTTTATCACACCGAGAAAGTATCAATCAATCGTCTGTGAACCGCGATAAGCATTGTCATCATCGGCGGTTGACGATATATTTTCATATCGATGGCCAAGCAATCCTTACTGACCGAATTGCACCGGAGCAATGGCGCCGTATTCATCGAACAAGATGGCTGGCTGGTGCCTGATCATTTTGGCGCCCCTGGAGCGGAATACCAAGCCGTCCGCACCGCAGCCGGCCTTTTCGATTTGTCACATCGCGCCCTGCTCCAGTTCACCGGAGCAGATCGCGTTCCATTCCTTCAAGGCATGCTGTCTAACGACCTCAGACCGTTAAAAATGTTCGACGGCCAGCAGGCCACTATCCTCACCCAGCAGGGCAAAGTCATCGCCGACGTGCGCGTGCTGTGCGCCATGAATTCAATATATCTGGATTTCTGGGAGCCATTGAAAGATAAAATTCTTGCCCATCTCAATCGCTATCTCGTCGCCGACGAAGTTGAGATCAACGATCCTAACGACGAATGGAGAATGCTCTCGCTGCAAGGCCCGCGCGCGCACACCCTGCTTAGCGAAGTTTTTGCCAATGCCGAATTGCCCGCGGAGCCCGATCACCACGCGATGGTTCAGTACGATGGCGCGCCGATTTGCGTCGTGCGCGCCGATCACACAGGGCGGAATGGTTTCGATTTGATCGTGCAGAATTCTTTGCTGCTAGCATTCTCTCAACGACTGGAACAGCTCGGCGCCGCATGGGTCGGCGCGCGGGCGCAGAACATCCTGCGTATCGAAGCCGGTATGCCGCGCTACGGCGTCGATTTTAATGAAGAGACTTTGCTTCTCGAAATCGGGCTCGATAATTCCTATAGCTACACCAAAGGCTGCTATCTCGGGCAAGAGGTCGTCGAGCGTATCCGCTCGCGCGGTCACGTGAACAAGAAACTCTGCGGCCTAGCGCTTGACGGCAACACGCCGGCCAACGCCGGCGATGCGATTCTCGCGGGCGACCACGAGGTCGGCAAGATCACCAGCTCCGTCGCTTCCTTGGCGCTCAACCGGCCCATCGCGCTGGGCTACATTCACAAAGACTTTTGGTTGCCGGGAACGAAGCTTTCCGTCCGGCGTGAAAGTAGCTCTATCGACGCCACCGTGAACGCCCTGCCCTTCGTCGCGCCGTCGAATCCGTCCTCTTGAAACCAGCCTTCAACTCCGTATATTAGGCAAAATTGTGCGCCAGCTAAGAAAGGAAATCAGTGATGGCGAATTTCGTGAAAGTCTGCACCGCGGGTGAAGTCAAAGCCGGCTGCGGCAAAAGCATCGAGATCAACGGCAAAGCAGTGGGCGTGTTCAACATCGACGGTAAATTCTACGCGATCAACGACGTCTGCGGTCACCGCGGCGGTCCGCTCGCCGAAGGCGAACTGGACGGCACCACAGTAATCTGCCCCTGGCATGGCTGGCGCTACAACGTCACCACCGGTGAGAATGAATTGATCCCAGCGTTGCCCACCGAGAAGTTCGAAGTAGAGCTCCAAGGCGACGATGTGCTTGTCGATCTCGGGTAACGCAATTCCTAATCATGCAGCGAGGCCCGCAGCTTGAACCAAGCTGGCGGGCCTTTTGTTATCTGGC
>JAERMN010000141.1 GCA_016844625.1 Deltaproteobacteria bacterium | reverse complement strand
GGTGCTCTTCGGCAATCAGCAACAGCGAAAGCTATTATCGGGACATTCCTCGTGCGCCTATTAATTGGCGCGAGTATATGACGGATTGAGTGATGGCGAGCGCTGCTATCCTGTCTGACGAGTTCGTACAAGAAGGTCCACACGTGATTAATTACCGTTGATCGCGCTGCTGGCAGCGTGGAAGCGTTAAATGGGGTTTCCAAAGCAGGCGAGCATTCTCTTTGGGTCATTGTATTCTGCACCGCGGTCAATACTCCGGCGGCGAAGTGGCTTGGTTTATTAGCTCGCGTTTGCCGGGCCGACCTGGTAGGTAGTGGGGCGCGGGCGTTACTGTGGGTCAGTTTGTAGAAGTCGGGCAATCACAAAATTTGGGAGGAACGATGACCATGGAAACAGAACCATCTGTGCCGAAGAAAAGCAATCCGATCGTTATCGAGACGGCCGGGATGCGAATCTGGGTGGATTACCGTCGGGGCGTCGGTGGCGACGAAGGGCTGACTTTTGACGTCACAACGGCAGGGGATAAAGATCCGGGAGCGAGGATTCTCCGTTTTGACTGTTTCCGCAAGACACCGCACTATCACATCGGCGCGTCAAGCAAGAATCCCGTCCATGATATGAACGCTGAAGGTATAGCGGACCCGGTTAGCTGGACTCTCGATCAGCTCAAAACTCGACTGCCGGCATTGGTCAGCGAAGCTGGATATGAAGAGATTGCCAAAGCGATCGATCAAAAAGCCATAGCACACCGTCTCTCCGAGGTTGAGAAGGACATCTTCGCTAAAGCTTAGGGAGTGGCGAATAGGGCCGGCTTGGGCTAACGATCGGCGGTTCGAACTCACGCAAGATTACTCGCGCCTACTGGTGCAGCACGCGGCGTGGGAGAAACCGGGTCACGCTGGCGGCGCCTGCGCGTTCAAACCGTTGGAATATCCTCCAGTACGATCGTTGCGATGGGCGGCTTTCCAGCGCATGAGTCCGTTGCGGATGTAGCAGGGGTTGAGTTGTAAGTACTCACAAACATTTTCAAAGGAAACAAACGACGGGCTCTCGGTCTCCAGAAACCACTCTTCGGCCGCTTCGAACAATTCTTTGCCGCGTCGATCCTGCGCGTGAATATATTTCTGAAAATCTTCAGTGGCACTTTCCAGCAGGGCGAGAAACAGCCGTTCTTCGCCCTCGCGGATGGATTTCCGAGAGAGGCTTTCTTGCAGACCGCTGTCCGTGGGTTCGATCATCAGCAATGGCGTGTTCATGAGATTAGCTCCGAATAATATTCATTGTGATTGCCGTATATTGCTATCCAAAAACTAACACCAAGATGTTTGTCCTAGCGTGGCGCTTAAATATTCCAGAAATTGAATGTCCTGGGATCCGGATATTCCTCCCGCAAAGCATGTCCTGAGCTAAGTCGAAGGGGCGCAAAGCACGCCAAGTTCGGAGGGGAAAGATGAATTATCTTGAAGAATTTTTTTACCGTTATTTCCCGACCTTTGCGGCTTTGGCGTCCCTTCGACGGAGTTTACCCTGAGCTTAGTCGAACGGGCTCAGGACATGCTGTGCACGCGATCTCCCGAGTTTCGGTTGCGGCTTCGCCGCGCTGAGTTCTGGTCGATGCGCTTGGGGCTGTGATGAGCAATGGGTAAGCCAGGGGAGATGAGACGTATAGGCGGTATTCGTGGGAAGAATTAGATAAAAGTAATGCCATCTGAAGTGGGTTTGGATGCCCGCTGAGGCAATCGCTCTGGGTTCACCGGGCTGGAGATGGTAACGTCGGGGAGTCGTGTTCTTGGCCCGTGGTCGTGCGCGATTTGCTCGGGTTGTGCGCTGAATGCGGTTGCGATCCATGGGCTCTAAGTAAGTTGGACGGCGCGGCTCAACTTTACGGACGGGAGAATCTCGCGATCTATGCTTACGGTTCGCTCTTGTCCGATCCCGGCGCGAAGCTGGCGCCGCACATCGTCGCGCGCATTCCGCAGCCAAGTCCGTGGCCGATCGAGTACGGGCGCCGAGCCTAGTTGCGCGGCGATGGGCCGACTTTAGTGCTGCATAAGAGCGGCGGCCTCGTGCAAGGCCAGCTGTTGGTTTTAGACATTAAACAAAGCGGGCTTGAGCAATTGACCGAGTGGCTGTGGGAGCGAGAAGGGCGCCCGGCGCGAGGGCGGCTAAAACAAATGGCCTTGGCCGACTTTGAGCGCGTCCTTTATTGCGATCTTAAAGCGACACTTCGCGACCGGGAAATCAATGCCGAGTCGCCGGCCGAGTTCGCCATCGACAGCGTGCACAGGACTCCGGCGCGCAACGCGATCAGATATTTGGCGCAGAATATCGCCCAGGGTGTCGTCACGCCGTTGACTTTCGTTTAACGCGACGCCATTTTGCGCCGCACGGGAGCAGGAAGCCTGGCAGACGCTGAGAAAGCAGTCTTGCGTTCAGTCGGTGGCAACTCGGCGTTTGAGAATGACGCTGTGAAGTGAGATATAGTTTTGCCGAGTATGGCTAATCTCTACTACAATGACCGGCTGATTGTTGCCTTTGCCTCCTTGAACCAGAGCGACAAACAATGGAGCGCGGGAGCGGAGATCACCTGGAAACGCGAGGGCCAGCGCTACTCCCATAGTATTGGCGGCTTGACGGACCGGTTCAAATCCAGCGAGGATGCGGAGAGATTCGTCATCAATCTCGCCAAGATTTGGATCGACGCCAATCCTTGAAAATTTGGCCACGAGTTAACGGCGAGTGGTGCGGACATGATTCAGTTTCACGGTGGTTTGGAAAAATATGGCGAAGCAGGCACAATAGCCGAGGATCTTTCCTGACCAAGTAACTTTGATCGGTAAGTGCGTCGTGATGTTGTCACAGCCCGCTCGAGCGGAGAAGGTGTTTTGTCATGAGCTACAACGCTTGGTTTCAATGCATTAACGGTTGCCCAGGGCAGTACAATTTATTGGAGATCATTTACCGCTGTCCCAAGTGCGGCGATCTGCTCGAAGTGCGCCACGATATCGAGGCGCTCAGCGCCCGCGCCGCGGCGGCCTGGATCAAGCTTTTTGACGACCGCATGCGGCAGAATGTTTACCCGTACGGTTCCGGGGTGTGGGCGAAAAAGGAATGGGTGATACCGTTCATTGACAACGAAAACATCGTCTCCACCTGTGAGGGTAATACCAATCTTTTCTGGGCCAATCGCTACGGCAAACAACTCCATTTGGAGGATCTCTGGGTTAAGCAATGCGGCAACTCGCACACCGGCTCGTTCAAAGATCTCGGCATGACCGTGCTGGTCTCGGTGGTCAATCAGATGATCGCCAACGGCGAGCCGATCGACGCTATCGCTTGCGCCTCGACTGGCGATACCTCCGCGGCGCTGGCTGCCTACGGCGCCGCGGCGGGTATCCCCACTGTGGTATTTTTGCCGCGCGATAAAGTTTCCCCGGCGCAGCTCGTCCAGCCGCTCGCCAATGGCGCGCTGGTGCTGTCGCTGGACACCGACTTCGATGGCTGTATGGCGGCGGTGCAAGAAGTCACCCAGCACAAGCGCTTGTATTTGGCCAACTCGATGAACAGCCTGCGCATCGAGGGGCAGAAGACGATCTCTGTCGAAATTCTCCAACAATTCGACTGGGAAGTGCCGGATTGGATCGTCCTGCCGGGCGGCAACCTCGGCAACGTCAGCGCCTTTGGCAAAGGCTTTTTGATGATGTACGACTTGGGCTTGATCTCGAAGCTGCCGCGCATTTGCGTCGCCCAGGCTGAGAACGCCAATCCGCTCTATCTTTCCTATTTGACAAATTTTGAGAACTTCGAGCCGGTGACGGCGAAGAAGACATTGGCGAGCGCGATTCAAATCGGCAATCCGGTGAGCATTCGCAAAGCGATCGCGACCTTGCAGCGCTTTAAGGGCGTCGTCGAGCAGGCTTCGGAGTTCGAACTAGCGGATGAAGTCGCGCGCGCTGATCGCACCGGCATGTTCAATTGCCCGCACACCGGCGTGGCTTTGGCCGCACTGCGCAAGCTGGTCGATAAGAAGATTATTCGTGGCCACGAACGGGTAGTCGTGATTTCCACGGCCCATGGATTGAAGTTTGCGGACCAGAAAATCGCCTATCACTCGGGCACACTGGAAGGCATCCACGGCAGCCAACAGAATCGGCCAGTGGAAGTGAGCGCGGATCCGAAAAAAATCAGCGACGCGATCTCGCGCTACGTCGAACGGGTGCGCTTGTTGGATAGCTGAAGCAGGACGACGCAATTAAGAGTGTCGGAAGCAGAGGAGTTAGCCGCAGAGAACGCAAAGGGCGCAAAGTGTGGCGCCGGCGCGGCCCCGCGAAGAGATTCGTAGAGTGCGCTCGGCGCACCATCCGATCGTTGAATGATGACACGAGGCATGGAGGCCGTCACGCGTAAAGATACAGGCAAATTGCCATGACCAAGAGTTTCTCGACCAAGAATGCCGACGGCAAAGCGCTCGGCTTTAGCACCCTGGCGGTGCACGGCGGCGAGCCGCGGCCCAAGCTCGGTAATTCGCTGGCTACGCCAATTGTCCAGACGGCTACTTATACATTCGCCGACACCCAGGAGCTGCACGATCATTTTCAGCACAAGATCGAGCGCGAGGAGTATGGCCGCTACGGTAACCCGACCCAGCGCGTCGCCGAGCAGAAACTCGCCGCGCTCGAAGGCGCGGCAGATTGCTTGCTATTCTCCAGCGGCATGGCCGCCGTCACCACCGCCCTGTACGCGGTGCTGTCGCACAATTCCCATGTCGTCGTCACCGACGACTCCTATCGGCGCACCCGGCAGTTTTTGACCCAAACGCTGCATCGCTTCGGCATCGAGGTCTCGGTGGTGCCGGCGGGCGATTATCAAGCCATCGAAGAGGCGGTCCGCCCGACCACGCGCTTGCTGGTCAGCGAGTCGCCGACCAACCCGTATAATCGGATCGTCGACATGGAACGATTCGCCGATATTGGCAAGCGCCACCGGGTGAAAACTTTGATCGACGCGACCTTTGCGACGCCGTTCAACCAACGGCCGCTGGAATTCGGCATCGATCTCGTGCTCCACTCGGCGACCAAATATTTGGGCGGCCACAACGATCTACTCGCCGGCGCCGTGCTCGGCTCCGCAGAGTTAGTCGACGGCATTCGCTCGTTGCAGCATGTCACCGGCGCGATCATCGATCCGTTGGCGGCTTATTTACTAGTGCGTGGATTGAAAACGTTCGGCCTGCGCATCGAACGGCAAAATGCCAATGCTCAAGCGCTGGCGGAATTTCTCGCCGGTCATCCTAAGATTGCCGCCGTGCATTACGCTGGGTTGCCGAGTCATCCCGAGCACGCCATCGCGCGCCGCCAAATGCGCGGTTTTGGCGGAGTGGTGTCGTTCGAGTTCAAAGGCGATCTCGAAGCGACTTCGAGAGTCGTCGATGGCTGTAGTATCCCGCAGATCGCGCCGTCCCTGGGCGGCGTCGAGAGCTTGATCGAGCAGCCGGCGCTGATGAGTTTTTACGAGCTCAGCACGGAGGAGCGCTTGATGGTGGGAATTAAAGATAATCTGATCCGCTACTCGGTCGGCATCGAAGACAGCGCCGATTTGATCGCCGATTTGGCGGCGGCGTTGGAGCGCGTGTAGGTAGGGAAGAAAAGAGTTAGCCGCAATGAACGCAAAGGGCGCAAAGAGTTCAATGCGATCGGATTATCTCCCGCAAAGGCGCCAAGGCGCAAAGTTTAAGAACTAATCCGAACTTGGCGTTCTTGGCGCGAGGAGAGTAGTCGAGACTGGCAGCCGCAAACATAGCTTGCGTTCGCGGCCGTCCTTCTGGCCTAAGTGTTTATGACGCGGTCAATGCGACGACCGGCAGCTCGGTAAAACGATCTAAACGACGATCATTGGTCAGAAATAACTCGCACTTCGATAATGTGGCAGCGGCGAGGTGAATTGCATCCGGTGTTTTGAATGCGTAGCGCGCCCGTATTTCCGTTGCACGGTCGATGACTTCGCGAGACAGAGCGAGAACATCACTCACCGATTCATTGAAGAAACGATCGAACTCATCGAGAAGCGCCGCGTTGCCGTCGCGCATTGGCTTGACTCGGCATTCCAATCGGGAAAGGTCGCTGACGACGAGCACATCCGTTGAGGATAAACGTTGTGCCACGAGATCGCCGTAGTGTGGCACATGCTCAACCAAGTAAATCAACGGCGCCGTGTCGACATAAATAACCAGGGCTAGTCTCCCCAACTCTCGCGTTCAGATTGTATACGGCGGTCGACTTCCTCGCGGCTCGGTGGGCGGTGACCGCGAGCGGTTTGCGCCGCATGGATTTTAGAGATGACCTCGGGACGGTAGGGGCGAAGAGTCTTTTCGTCGAGGGGCTCGATAACGACGCGCACCTTCATCGGACGCAAGGGCAGTGGTTTGTCCAAAGCAACTGTACGATCGTCGACTAGTGTGCCGGTTACGATTTCTGTTTTACCCATTAGCGCTCTCCGATCTAGATCGCTCATCTGTAAGCTAGTCTATCGTTGACCCTGGCGCCGGGTCAACAGGCAGGAAGTGAAAGCTAAAAATGCCGACTTAGCGTTCTTGGCGGCCTTAGCGCGAGATAAATCTTGTCGCTATTCGATCGCCAGAGATTTCATCAGTCGCAAAAAATACTTCGCCTCAAGGCCGAGCAGCCGGGCAGCGGCGGCGCGGTTGCCGCCGGTTTGGCGCAGCGCTTTGATGACCAATTCTTTGCGCGCGGCATTGACCCCATCGTGATAAGCGCCGCTCTCCGATGTTGTCGTCAGAGATTCGCCGTCCAGCCCGAACGGCAAGTCCGTTGGGCAGATCACGGTTTCTGACCCCAGCACGACTGCACGTTCGATGGCATTGGCCAATTCGCGGACGTTGCCCGGCCAATCATAGGCCATCATTTTTGCCTGAGCGCCAGTGCTGATCCCAGCGACATTCCGTCGAGTCGCCACGACCGATTTGCGCAGAAAAAAATCCGCCAGCATCGGAATGTCTTCCTTACGCTCTCTGAGCGGCGGCGGGGTAATCGCCACGACGTTGAGCCGGTGATAAAGATCGTCGCGAAAAGCGCCGCTCTTGACCGCCGCGGCTAAATCACGATTGGTCGCCGCGATCACTCGCACATCGACCGATATCGGCGTGACGCCGCCGACCCGTTCGAATTCGCGTTCTTGGAGGAATCGCAAAAGCTTTGCTTGCATCTCCCTGGAGATATCGCCGATCTCGTCGAAAAAAATCGTGCCGCCGTTCGCTAACTCGATCTTGCCCTTTTTCATCTTGAGCGCGCCGGTAAACGCGCCTTGCTCGTGGCCGAACAGGTCGCTTTCTAACAGTTCCTTCGATAGTCCGACGGAATTGATCGCGATAAACGGGCGATTGGCGCGCTCGCTGTGATTGTGAATGAATCTGGCGAACAACTCTTTTCCGGTGCCGCTTTCGCCGAGGAGCAATACAGTGGAGTTGCT
>JAERMN010000616.1 GCA_016844625.1 Deltaproteobacteria bacterium | reverse complement strand
CTATCAAATATTGTGGCCGAGCTGTTTGGAGGTTCGATGCAGGAGTTAGATTCGGTCGTGAGCGATATCATCGTCATCGGTGCCGGAGGGTGCGGTCTCATGGCCGCTCTGATGGCGGCGAAAAAGGGCGTGCGGGTGCTGCTGTTGGAGAAGACGGACAAACCGGGAGGCGGGACAGCTTTCTCTTCCAAAGGCATCCGCGCCGCCGGAAGCCGCCGCCAGCGCGAGTTGAAGATCGCGGACGGTCCGGAACTCTACGCCCAGGATATCCTGCGCCGGAACAACAACGAGAGCGATGTAGTCCTGACCAAGCGGCTCACGGAAACTTCCGGGCGCGTGGCCGACTTTCTGACCGATATGGCGGGGATCGAATTTCAAATCGGCGAGTTTGCCTTTGGTCATGGGGCGCAGCGATCGCACTCGTGGAAGGCGGATAAAACCATCACCGATTTTCTCTTCGAAACAGTCGAGCGGGAGAAAAATATCCAGGTGCGATTCTCGACGCCAGTATTGTCGCTCCAACAGGAAACGGGCGGCGCGGTAACGGGCGTGGCGACCAAAGATGGCGTGCTCACAGCGCGAAAAATTATTCTTGCCTCGGGCGGGTTCGGCGCGAGCGCGGAGTTGTTGGCCCGGTACATTCCCAAAGCGGTGGACATTCCTTTTCCAGGTCACCACGGCAGCACCGGCGACGGCATCAAGATGGGTTTGGCGATCGGAGCGGCGACGGAAAACATGGGCGCCTTCCAGCCATACCCCGCATACATCGGTCCGGGAAAACGCGCGGTGGCGCCCGAGGTGGCTCTATCCGGTGGCATCATGGTCGACGCCGGCGGCAAGCGTTTCGTCGACGAAACTCGATATCCCGGCGGGCTCGGCATCAAAATGCTCGAGCTGCCCGGCAAGCAGGCTTACGAAATCTGCGACGAGCGTATCTACCAGCTGCATCGAAACGCGCCGGGACTGAGAAACCTGTCGGGCTTCTTCGACGCGGGGCTTTTGCTCAAGGCCGATACGCCGGAACAACTCGCAGGCAGATTGGCCATCGACGCCGAAGGCCTGAAGCGAACCATTCAAGAGTATAACGACAGCGCGGCAGGCGGCGGCAAAGACGCTTTCGGACGCGCGCTGCCGCAACCGTTTCAAGGACCCTTCTATGGCATCAAAGTCACGGTGGCGCTGTACCACACACAAGGCGGTTTGAAAGTAACCCCGGACGGCCAGGTCCTGCGCGCCGACGGCTCGATCATCCCCAACCTTTACGCCGGCGGCGGAGTGGCCGTCGGCGTATCCGGCAAGGGTTTGGAAGGCTATCTACCGGGCAACGGGTTGCTCGCTTCTCTGGGTCTAGGCATGAGAGCGGGGGAGCACGCGGTGGCCTCGCTCGACAAATAACCGGCGGCGTCGGAAGTCCAAAAGGACGCTGGTGTCCAGCAGGACAAACTCGCCCATCCCCTACCCGCCCCAGCGTCATTCGACGTGATCAACAACGTTTCATCACAGGCCAAGCGAATTAGGTGATTTATTCCTTACCGAACTTCGAGAGACGTTTTTATGACTTGATTCAATTCGTCAATCTTGTCGGTGTTAAATGCGCCCACGGCCGCCAAGAGAGTGGCGGCCACGTTTAAATACGACATTGATCTTGTTTGAGCGCCGCTAGTTTTCTTGCTGCGGGTGACTGCAAGTCGTGAGCCGTCGCTGAATGAAAAAAAAGGAAAAAAACGGGTCAAGTCTGGAGTTGGCTAGAGCTCCCGTCTTGACAGGCGATACGATCAACTCGGAGACTAAACCCAACGTCAACTATAAAACTTCAGATCTGCCCCCTCACTCTCACTGTCAGCCATGGATTTGAGGGGATCGGGGTCGGGGATCGGCGGGGATCGGGGTCGAATCTTGCACTGTGACATTAGCCTTCGTCGAAATTGAATTTCCTGCGCCGCAACTAGACCGCCCGCGAAGATATCCTAAGTAATGCGTGCACCAGGAGAAAAGCAAAGGGCCAAACCCTTACAAATTGAGTGTATCTGGAAATCGGTGTCGCGAATTCTCGCGAGAATTTGTTTCCCGTCGCCCGCCCAGTTGGTCGGAATCATGCGGAACGCAAGCGTCGTTCGGCCGGCGCAAAACGAATCTCAACACGCTGGTTCAAGGCTGCGGCGATTCGATTAAGCATCGCCAGGGAATAGCCCCTTTCTATTCACCCCGCCCGCATCTTCAGCAGCGTCGGGATATCAAATTCCCCCCGATACTGCCGCAGTTCTTTTTCTTTGCGCTGCGCGCCGAGCATGGCCATGCGGTCGGCGAGTTCGTTGCCTTCGGTGCCGACGTGGGCGGCGACGAGTAGGCGAGTAGGGTCAGATTTTTTTATTTTGATATATCCATCAGCCTTCTACCCAACCTTCTTCGGCCGGTAAAACTCTATCGCGTTCTTGTAGAAAACATTCGCCGCCTTTTCTTCTCCTAATGTTTCCAAGACCAGCGTGTAATCGCTATCGAGATAAGGCCTTGGCGCGCGGGTGGACGGCAGATCGGTGCCGAACATGAGCGCCTGCGGGTTGGCCGCGTAGAGGTCGGTGAGGGCGGAGCG
>JAERMN010000615.1 GCA_016844625.1 Deltaproteobacteria bacterium | reverse complement strand
AATCGGCGTCACCTGGCTCTGATAATGACTCTTGGTCTTTTCCAGATTGGCCACTTGATCGCTCGACAGGTTAAGCTCGCTTTTGTGGTTAAGAGCGATGGTGATTAGCGGCGCCCCGCCGGCAAACCCGCCGCGCCTATGCGCGCCATGAGCAAACGGACGTCTGCCCGGCCCGGCGCCATCTGGCGCAGCCGCCATCGGTCCCGACACTATTGCGACGGTCGCAAGTGCCGCGCTAGCCAATATTAAAGTCTTCATTTTGTTCATAGACCCTCCTCTGGGTGTGTGATTTCACTTGATTAGACGACGCCGAAGGGAAAAGGTTTACCCAATGTCGCTATTTATCCGTTAGACTTCTCGCCGGACCGTTTCACACGCGGCTTAACAATTTTTCGCTCAGGTCGCTTGGGTGCGCTATCCAATAGCCGGTCGAGCATGCGCTGCGGGTTGACGAGGAAGTCATGTGTCACTTGGTAATGCTCGGTCTGATAATAGTCGATCGGCGTCAGCACGGATAGCTGGCGCTGCGGCGACAGAGCGGCCTCAGGTTCGTCGAGTATGTAAAGACCCTCGCCAACAAAGCGGTTGAATAGGAGCGCCATGAACGACTCGCCGTGGGACTGTTCATGGAGCGAGCGGCCGCCGTAATAGTCGATAATTCTGCCGCCGACGCCTTCGGCATCGCGCCTTTCAATTTCGGTGGCGACATTGAAATAACTCTCGGCACGGAAGAAAAAACTATCCAACGGACGGCGCGCGCCTTTCACCAACGTGATGAATCGTTTAAGCTCAGAGTGCGACGCGCGAGTTTCAAAATAAAAATTTCGCGAGCCGCCTTCTTGATTGAGGCCCCAGGCCACCGCGATCGCCTCGAGTAAGGTCGATTTCCCCGAGCCGTTCTCGCCGGCGATAAACGTCACATGCGGGTTGAGTTCTAGTGATTCCAGGTGTCGGATCGCCGGCAAAGAGAAGGGATATTCTTTAAACGACGGGACGGCGTCGCGGTTGAGCCGCACGGCGCGGACATAGTGAGTGGCGATCATGGCGTTAATGAGATTCTACTTGGCTAGCAGGCTTCGCGCCATGCTGAAGTCGAAAACTTCATCCGTCCTGACCTCGCAAAGCTGCCGACCCCGCCAAGCATGAGGCGAAGCTAAGCGAATTGGTGCGCATCGGTCAAGGCGTTTAGCCCTGTTGGCATCAGATCTTTTGTGTAATACTTCGCGCCATCAAGCTTGCGGTGCACCCTGCGCCGCTCAAATTTTCGCACGAGGGAGCGAGAGCATGACAAAGCTAACTACGCCAGCACAAACCAGCCGACCGCATTTTTCATGTCTCCATCACGTCAGCTTGGCTTGCCGAAATCTTGAAGAATCGAAAAGATTCTACATTGAAGTGTTAGGCGGGGAGTTGTTTCACGACACACCGGGTTTCTCAGAGGTGCGGATCGCTGACATTATCATCGGCTTGTCGGAACAGGCGGGCGGTTGGACTGGACCCGACGACGAATATCCACATTACGGATTGAATGTCGACGGAGTGAATTTCGCACTGGCAAAACCCTGGCTCGATGTTTGTGCCGTGCCCAATTACGGCTGGACGCGCAACTTCAAAACTGCGCTCTTATACTTTCGCGATCCTTCGGGGAGTTTACTCGAACTCTACTGCGACAACGGTTACGAGGGCATTAAGGAGCTGGCCTTGGGGCCGCGCCAAGGCGGTCAGCCGCTTGCTCTTGGCGCGCTCAATTATCGCTGGAGCGGTAAGGTGGGCGCGCCTGGGTTGCCGCGGCCGCGGGTAAAAAGTTTTGGTCACTTGAGCGTGCCGGTGCGCGATATCGAGCAGTCGAAACGATTCTTCATCGAAGTGATGGGCGGCGAACCGATGACCACGAGCGATCCGGTGACATTCACTGAGGTTCGCGTTGCCGGCGCGGTCGTTGGGCTGTCTACGCGCGGCGGCCTATGGACCGGCCGCGATGCCGAGTATCCGCATTACGCTTTTTACGCCGACGCTGACAATTTTCTGCCGATGATCGACTGGTTAAAGTCCAATGGTGTGGTCACGCCGGGACCGTGGACGCGTGACGGCAGGAAGGGGTTAATGTACTTTCGCGATCCGTCCGGCAATCTGTTCGAGATTTATTGCGGCAAGGACCTTCCCCAGGCGGCAAAGTTTCCGCGCGGCGCTAAGCAAGGTGGCAGTTACGCGACCGACTATGCCGGCTTGTTCTATGAATGGAACGGGTGATTCGCTGGGTCGCAGGGTTTTCTGCGCGCACGCTCAGTTATTCGCTAATCTGAGCTTCGCGGCAATTTTACGGTAAAGTTTTCAGCGCAAAGACTCTTGGGATGAGCTTCAGATGCGCTTTGGCAAACCCGCGCCGACGCCGTCGATGCCGCGGTAATTTGCATCGCCCGCCGCCTTCGATGACCACCAGACCCCTGGTTAGTCGAACTCGATAATTGGCGCCGAGCTGGCGCCAGGTTCGATATAGCAAGAGGGACTGCTCCGGACGGGAATCGCTGTCTTGATAGGAGACCAGAATGTTTTCCAAGAGGTTGACCAGTGCTTCGGCATTGTGCGCGGCTAAATTAATCGAGTTCATGGGAAAGCTCTAGCGCAAAAGTCGTGCAATCGGTTAAACCGTTGCTTTCTTTGAGATCAATAACCCGTGGGCCTGATAAATTGCGGTATTCCTAGTGACTGAGAACCGCTTCAGTGGGATTTTAGGTCAACCGATTACGCTACGCAGGCTGCACAACTTTGCCTTGGCATACACGTTTTTGTCGATGATGATTCTTGGACGGTGGTGGGCGCGGGCATAACGCCGGGCCGAAAAGTATTAGCCGCAATACCGTGCTGGTTATGCCTGATTCCTGGGTTAAGTGCGCGCAGAGTCGCTCGATGACGGTTGGGGATTCGTCGGCTCACGAAACGATTGCAGATTTCTCAAAAGCGCTTAGATTCTAGGTTAACCCCGCCTCTTGAGGCGGGCACAAAATTTTGGGGTTTCCAAAGGGGGCGAGCATCCCCTTTGCGATATTTTAATTGGCGGCGGGGTTAAATCCCCGCCCGCGAAGTGGCTTCGTTTAATTTCGTTT